>CAYVFJ010000218.1:0-4648 GCA_964450905.1 uncultured Verrucomicrobiota bacterium | reverse complement strand
CGAGAAAATCAAAAAAATCAAACTCGAATATGGATATCGTCTTGTTTACTCCCAATCAAATGATAGGATGTTTACTTTTATGGCTTACGAATTTAAAATCACACGGCGAGTAGAATTTTCGGATACGGATTCGGCAGGGATGATGCATTTTTCGAATTACTTCCGTTTTATGGAAGTAGCTGAACATGCTTTTTATCGTTCCTTAGGCTTTTCAGTTTACGCTCACGAAAATAAACCACATATTTTGGGATGGCCGCGGGTTCATGCGGATTGCGATTTTCGTGTTCCTTTGCGTTTTGAAGATGAAGTTGAAATTCACCTTTTGGTGCGCGAGAAAAAGTCGAAGTCCTTGACGCACACTTTTATCTTTAGAAAAAATGAATCGGACGGCAAATGGACTGAAGTTGCTCGTGGAACGCTTACCGTTGTTTGCGTGAATTTTGATCCACTCAATCAACAAATGAAAGCCATCTCTATTCCTTCCTCGATTGCGGATAAAATTGAAATAGCTCCTGGAGAACTTTTGAAATAATCAAAGATCATGAGATGGCTTATTTTTGCTTTAAATATGACCTCTTATCAAAGAGCGAAATGAAGCGAGAACCATTTCCAGATCGTCAGCATATCGAGTTTCAGCAACTCAAATTGCTTCGCAAACTTTTATCAGAACTGATTCAAAAAAATAAATTTTATTCAAAGAAATTTTTTCAGGCATATGTTCCAACTAAAATTTCTAGTTTAAAAGAATTTAGCAAGCAGATGCCGTTTACGACGAAACAAGAGCTGGTTGAAGATCAGAGCTGTGATGCGCCTTTTGGATCTAATCTAACCTATCCACTGGAACGTTATACGCGCTTGAGTCAGACCAGTGGCACCACAAGTCAACCCCTGCGTTGGCTTGATACACCTGAAAATTGGAGTTGGATGCTCAAAAATTGGATTCAAATTTTCCGAATAGCAGGAGTCAAAACAGGTGATCGAATTTTTTTTGCGTTTTCATTCGGACCATTTCTAGGTTTCTGGACAGCATTTGAAGCCGCTTCTCAGATGGGTTGTTTTTGTATTCCAGGGGGCGGATTAAGCAGTGCCACACGTTTAAATATGATTCTAGAAAACAAAATTGATGTCCTTTGTTGCACACCTACTTATGCGATTCGTTTGGCAGAAACGGCGACTGAAACAAAAATAAATCTCAAGAAATCCAATTTAAGAAAAATTATTGTTGCAGGAGAAATAGGAGGTAGCATTCTAAAAACACGAAGTTATATTGAAAAATTTTGGCGGTATGCTCAGGTTTATGATCATCATGGAATGACAGAGACAGGACCAGTCAGTTACGAATGCCCAAAACGTCCGGGCGTTTTGCATATCATGGAATCTGCTTATTACGCAGAAGTCATTCATCCTGAAACAGGAAATGAAGTGGAACCTGGGCAAAAAGGAGAATTAGTTTTAACAACGCTCGGAAGGATAGGTTCGCCAGTCCTCAGATATCGAACAGGCGATTTGGTGAAAAAATCGTCCAAGCAACCATGTGTTTGTGGTCGATATAATCTTGCTTTAGAAGGTGGAATTTTGGGTCGGACAGATGATATGGTTGTCGTTCGTGGTGTGAACATCTATCCCAGCGCCGTTGAGACTGTCATGCGTCAATATGAAGGGGTGGGGGAGTATCGCGTAGAAGTTCATCGTGAACGTTCGATGACCGAGATGAAAATCTTAGTTGAACCAACCACGAAATGTCGTCATCCAGAATTACTTTCAAAACAATTAGAAGCCGCGATGCGCGATGCCTTTGCCTTACGTATTCCCGTGAAAATTGTAGCAAGAGGATCCTTACCACGTTTCGAAATGAAATCGAAGCGTTGGGTACATGCATGTTCTAGAACGGAGAAAATAAAAAAGTGAAAGGTATTTATCCTTAGTTTTTCAATGCCTGTTTCAGAACTCGAATTCGATCAAGTTTTCTATCCTTTTCATCCAATGCCAACTGAGACTGTAACATATGTTTATCATGAAGTCCCTTGTACGCCACCCCTGTTAGATATGCCCTGCTATTCCTGCGTGAACTATCAAAGTTGGTAAATAGAAAAATATATTTTACTCATGAGATCATCTAAACTCCAAGATCTTGAATGAACCGGCAGGAACAGAAACTTGGATTGGTTTTTTGGTGTTTCCTAATGATTGATTTGTCAACCGATCATAGATGTCCCAGGCATTCTTGGTTTGCGACGAAATTTTGACCTTGCGTTCAGCCGGATCTAAATAGCCTGGATCAATCAGATAGATCAGATATTTTTTTGGATCGAGAGATACGATCTGATAGAACACGTCTCCTTCGATCTTGAACGGAAAAGATTGAGCGCCTTCTTCTAAATCTTTAAGAATTTCTTGACGCGCTTCTTCAAGCGCAATGGGAGAATTTTTTTGAGTGACCACTTCACCATCGGTGGGCCAAACTTTTTTCCATGGTGTATTTTTCAAGTCATCAACAAAATCGGTGGTCACAGCCACAAAACCAAAAGGCGTTCTTGGAATAAAATTTCCAAACTGCCTTTGTCGTCCCCAAAGATAAGAGGCCATATCCCAGTTTTGGGTGGGCGACATTCCCCAAAAACAATCCATTCTTCCTAAGCTTCTTTCTTTTAAATCGTCTGAATTAAATTGAGCAAGCCGATGTCCATTCGAACCGCTATCAAGAAATTTCTTCGTCGGATTCTTAACCTGCAAAGTTACTGGCGAGATCGCTTGGATTTGTTCTCGTTGAGGAGGGGCAATGATTCCTTTGCCTAAGAGATGCAGGAAATGAGCCATTCCCTCAGTAAAAGCCCTTTTATAAAGGCTTGGATATTTCCTGTCATTTTGACCTATTTGAAAAGAATAAGCGGAAGCGCCAAGCGCGGTTTGGGCTGTGCAGGTACGCAAATAAGAATGTCCAGTGAGTGGATATTCCCATTCCCAAGCTCGGTTGAATGAAAAACAATCTGAATGAATCCGACAGACCCATTGATCCACTTGACCGCTCAACCAAAGACCCGTTCGACCTGCCATATTTAAATCCGGAGATCGAGAATTACTATCTTCTACTGAAGGCATCAACACGGAATGATACTTTCCGTTAAAGAGAACCTTTTGAATGTTTGGGATAGATGGAATCGAAGCCCAGAAAGCTTCTTTTTCATCTGGCCTATAGCGTTTTTTGTATTTTAAGCAAAGATCCATGAGTGGAACTGTGAAATGCTCGAGAAAATATTCTAATTGACCATTTTCTCTCCATTCATTTTCGCTGCTGCTAAATCCCAGGCTCATGGTTGGCGCTGCTTTAAGGAGATTTTCCATGGTTTCGAAAGATAAATGCGGCTGACAACCGTGGCCCATATCGATCCAAAAATGAATCTTTGCTTTTTCTAAGCGGGTGACAAAATCAATGACCTGATCTGGACTCAGTTCATATTTAAGACGCTGATCTCTTTTCCATGGCGTGCCATCGGGCCGCAGCAGTTGAGTTTTTTCAGTAAGACTGACTCTAGAACAGAACTGGAGATTCGAATAAGGAAAATCTTTTTCATATTGTTTGATTGTTTCAATGATCCCATCGATGCTTGCTAATTTTTCGACAGTATCTATCCATTGATAACTGATCTCTATCGAGTAAGGACCCTCTTGACCTTTGGCTGGTTTTCCTTTCCATGCAGTTATCTTTTGAAAAAGATCATCTAAATTTGAAAGGATTTCTTTCATTTTTCCGTGACGCTCAGGAGACTCTATTTTTTTATCCCAAAGGTTTTTTTCAAACGTCATCTTATAGAAACAATCATCCCCATTTGGACTTGAACTTAAGATGAGATGGTTTTGTTTTTTACCTGAAAGCACGATGGCATCGGTGAACCCTTGTAAAGATTGGATCGCGTCCAATAATTCACCTTTTGCGTTGTACAACATGTCATCGATTCCATCGAAGACGACCATTTCCAATCCTGGATTGGAAGTCAGATCGCCAATCGCGATCTCCGGCATACAATAGTAAGAATCCAACGTGCGTCGAGGGAGTGTTGTTTTTGGAAAATCTTTTTTCTTCTGAAATGTTTCCTTAATCTCGTAAATACCAGTTTTAAATATTAATTCATCCGTGCCATCAGTATCTAGATCTGCCACAGCAACTTCGAATCCATGACGGTCATGAGCAAATTCTCCAGGTGTTTTTAATAAGGGCGTTAAAGATGATCCCGTATAGACTTGGAGAGTACAAGGAGGGGGCTGTAAAGATTTTAAGGTATATCCACATAGAACATCCTGCTCTTGATCTCCATTAAAATCACCCGCTCGAAGCGCAACGATAAATTGGCCGACATCCAATTCTTTAAGTTTTTCGCCATTCAAAGAAAAGACAACTAACTTTTTGGAAGCTCCGCCTGCCAGAACCATAGGAGGTTTGTCATTTTCTAATTGCACTATGAGCGCTTGATTGACGGGCGCTTCCAAATTTTTCTTCCATCGAAGTTTGCCATCAGGCCCAAAAAGGTAGACATACCCATCCGCGCAAGCTGCTGCGATTTCTGTCTTCCCGTCACCATCCATATCCCCTGTGTTGACATCAAAAACGAAACCTCCAGTGGCAGCATCCCATAGATGACGTCCTTCCATG
>CAYVFJ010000217.1:0-3317 GCA_964450905.1 uncultured Verrucomicrobiota bacterium | reverse complement strand
AGATTTATTATTTTGTGATCGAAAAGATGCGTAGGATTGCCATAGCCAATTTTCTGTTTTGAGAAGAGTTTCTGGATGATCGACATCAAATATGGCAATCGATTCTCTTGAGATACTCTCTTTTCCTTTTTCTTTCTCTCTACGATATTTGATCACATAAAGTTTATGATTCGAAATAAAAGAAAATAAGTCCCATGGCAGTGGAATTTCAGGCAGTGGAATTTCAAAGAGCGGTTTAGGGTGAGGTTCTTTTTCTAAACGATCAAATACAAAAAGCCTTCTTTCAGATAAATTGTCAGATTCTTCTTTTTCTCCCTTTACTTTTTCCTTTCGGTAGATGGCTAGTAAGTAAATGTAACGATGATGGGAGAGCGAGGAAGATAAGAGTGTATCATCTTCAAATTGATCATCAATAGACCAACAATATCGCAATCGACTGTCGAAAGTTGGAGTAAAAGCTTTATCAGATATCATTTGAGGCGAATGACCGATCGTCCATAAGAATTCCTTTTCCCAAAGACCGCATGGAATGTATAGAGGGCCTCTTCCTAGAGAGCCTCTTCCGGTATCCGACTCAGGGACAGACCGCATCCGTCTTCCTGTTACCACAAGATTTCCATTTTCATTGATATGAAGCCCTCTTAAATCTTCGTAAGTTCCTTCCGTTTTCGGAAATTGCAATTGAGGGAATATTATTTTCTGTAAATCCTGAATTTTACCAAGTTTATCGATACGAAACGTGATCATCTTCCACAAATCGGTTGTTCCTGGAAATACGGTTGAAGAGGTAATCACGAAGAAACGATCCTGATGATGAGCTACTAAAAGCCAAATATTTTGTCCCACGATAATTTTAAAAAGTGATTTTTGGTCGCTGACCTTCAGCGAATTTCCCACTTCCATCATAGAAATCCCAAAGAGCATCAAAATGACTAACGCGATGGTCCACGCGAGAGGTTTGTGTCCAAGGTGAATCACCCGTTCACGAGTGGATGAATAGGAAGCAATGGCCGCTCCTACGATCAAAATTAAAATGGCGCTCGTCACATAAACATTCTCTTGATGAAAAAAATTAAGGGAAGAAGAAATCCAGGGCGCTGCAAAACAAATTGTAAGAGTTAAAATTGCCACAAGAATACTGGCAAGAATCTGTCGAGTCATTACAGCTACCACAAAGGCAATGGAATATCCTGCTAAGCCGGCACAAGACATCATCCATGTGTAAGTTCGAACGGTTTCCCATGATTTTCCTGGAGTAACCCAATCGTATCTAAAAAGCTGATTGTTCCACTTGCACTCAAGACAGATCACTCCAAAATCCCATAACCATGCTAAGAGAAAAACAGTAATAATGGTAATTATCCCTGCAAAAAATTTGGTTAAAATAATTGATGGCGCTGAAACCGGAAGCGCCGTAAGAAAATGTTCTTCGGTCTTACCCCAGTCGCGACACACGATCAAAGCGCCAACGATGATGGCATAGAGCCATCCGGCATAAGCGATAAGAGGCCAAACAAAGATTGACGGTATATTTTGTGGATCAAGCGTAAAAACAATGATCTCTAAAATAACCGGAACAACCCAAAACATAGCCAGTCCAGCCATTATCATTCCATAGGATTCACGGAGTTCTTTTTTGAATAAAGAAATCCAAACAGAAAAAAATCGATTAGAATTCATTGTGAATTCTGTTGATAAAATATTTGTTATCATAAAATAAATCATTTTCCTTTCTTTGCTATCTCCTAACTCCCCTACCAAAACTCAAAATTCAAAATTCAAAACTCTCACGCCCCTTCCCCCATCCATTTCTCAATGATTCCTTTTGGATTACGTTTCACGCACCATAATGGGAGCGCCACCCATAGGAGAATATGAATGAGCAAGAGCAATGGCACCCAAACAATCTGTTCTGGGTCAAGAATCAAGAATAAGGATAAAAATGGATCGAGAAACCTCGTCCACGAAGCCATCATAATGACCATTACAATCGTCAGGAGGATACCTCCCAGAGCGGCTGAAAATTCGTTGCGAGCACGCGTTAAAATAAAAAAGAAAAAGGTATAACAACAACTTAGAATGATCGTAGAAAGACATGCGAAAAGGCATATTAAGATCGTGGGGTAACCAAATGCCCATTGGATAATAACTTGAAAATAAGCTTGGGAAAGAGAGTTTGGCGGTATGAAGTTAGGATCCATGAGATTCCCGGAATGATAAAATGATGAAATTAGGAAACGTTGGTGAGCAGGATTTTGAATAGCAAGATTTGGAGATCCTCGACTCCATAAAGTAAGAACTCCAATCAGAGTTGTAATCGTCATCATTCCTATCAATTGATAAAGACCTGTCTTCCATTTTGTTAAAAGCAAATCCGAACGTGAAATAGGCAGGGCCGATAAAAATTCCCATGTGCCATGAGCACGCTCGGTTGCCACGGGGCCTGTTGTCAAAAAGATCACAGTCAAAGGACCCACTAATCCGTAAATTAAGATGGATACTTCGTTCGGTGGAATAATCCGAGCACTTAGAAGACTGGCAAATAAACCGCTCAGAACAAAGGTGCTCAAGAAAAATCGCCAGCGTTGTTCTTGCCATTCTTTGTTCATAAGAGCACGAATGATGATTTTATTTTCAAACATAATCCACCTCCTTACGACCAATCACGCTGGCTTCAAAAATTTCGTCCAGATTCAGGTCCACCACAGAAAATTCATTTTTGTAAATAGCCTGGATCGATGGCCGAGCTGCTTCCATGTTTTCCACCGTCAATAACCAGTGGCCGTCATGCGATTGAATATCTAAAATTCCAGGAATTTCTTTAATTCGAGATTTTTCGATCGATTGAAGGATAACCCGTTTAATTTTATTTCGCAGCTCATCGACTGGCGCGCATTGAATAATTTTTCCGTGATTAAGAATCGCGATTCGATCGCAGATCGGTTCGATTTCATAAAGAAGATGGGATGAGAAAAAAACGGTGATTCCTTGATTCTGCATGTGACCAATGACATCCCGAAGAAAATCGCGTCGCGCGATAGGATCCAATCCCAAGGTTGGATCATCGAGAATCATGATTTTAGGACGGTGAGCCAATGCCAATAATAAAGCTAACCGACTGGTTTGTCCTTTGGAAAGGGTCCCCACCTTTTTGTCCGGTGCAAGCTGCATTTGTTCACGCAATTTTTCGGCGTAGGCAGCGTCCCACGTGGGATAAAAACTTGAAACCCATTGGACGATTTGTTGGATAGTCATCCAGCCGTACATCGTTTGATTTTCAGCCATGTAACCTACTCGACGACGAATCTCGAGGGCAT
>CAYVFJ010000216.1:0-2656 GCA_964450905.1 uncultured Verrucomicrobiota bacterium | reverse complement strand
AATCAATTTGGTAAAAAAAGAGATTCTTCCCAGATTACGAACGGTCGAATACTAACTGAGATCACACGACTTTCTGTGGTTACTGTTTGAATATCAACGAAGCATTTATTTTTAGTTTAAAATATCTTTTGTTAGCTTTTCAAATACCCATGTCAACTGTCTCAAATAACACAAAAAATATTCTTGGATTATTTCCGAGTTTTGATGTCATCGGGGGGGTGCAGACAAGTGGAAGAATTGCTTGGGAAGGCATTGTTGAAACGATGAGATCCAGGTCGAATTTACAAAAAGCTTATTTTTTTTGTTATGGGAAAGAGAAAGAACAAACAGAATTTGATACTGGTTTTCAGTCAACATGGGCTTCTACAAAACACAAAGCTATCTTTGCTGCTCTCCGAAGACGCTGGCCAGCACAGACTGTTTTGATCTGGCACATTCATCTTTTAAAACTTCTCCCCTTTTTTCGTCTTCGGAACGCAAAAGTGATCCTTTTTCTTCATGGAATCGAGGCATGGAAACCATTTGCCTGGCCAATGACATCTCTTTTAAAACGTGTGAATCTTTTTCTCAGCAATAGCGATTATACCTGGCAACAGTTTATTCAGTTGAATCCATCTTTTTCGCAAGCTTCGCATGAAACTGTTCATTTGGGATGTGGAACATCCAGCGACTCGGAGATTCTAAAACCAGAGAAACCGCCGGTTGTTTTGATGTTGAGCCGATTAACAAAAAGTGAAAATTATAAAGGTCATCAAGAAATAATTGGTTCTTGGCCCCATGTGCTTCAGCAAATTCCTGATGCCGAATTGTGGATTGCGGGCGACGGTGATTTGCGTGAAGAACTTGAACGATTGGTTGAGGAATATCGGCTTGAAGATAAGGTTCGTTTTTTAGGGTGGGTGTCTGAATCAAAAAAGAACGAGTTACTGGCTCGTTGTTGTTGTTTGGCCATGCCGAGTCGAAGAGAGGGGTTTGGATTGGTTTATCTTGAGGCGATGCGATTAGGTAGACCTTGTCTGGTAAGCACTCTTGATGCAGGACGTGAAGTGATTCATCCTCCGGAAGCAGGTGTTGCGGTGGATCCTACAAAGATTCATGATCTTGCCGATAAAATTTGTTTTCTTTTGAGTGACGCCGATCTTTCTTGGTTTATGATGTCAAAAAATGCGCAGACACGTTATCATTCTCACTTTACCGCAGCTCATTTTCAGAAGAGACTTTTAAAATCACTTGAAATGAACGGCGAGAAATAAATGAACAAGATTTTAGAGCCAACCCGATCTGTTGACAGCTCTTGTGGAACTTCGCTGAGTGTTGTTGTCCTCGCTTATAATGAGGGTCGAAATTTAACGGCTTGTTTAAAAAGTGTTGCAGGATGGGTTCAAGAAATATTTGTTGTGGATTCTGGGAGCACAGATGACACGCTTAAGATAGCGGAACGTTACGGCGCCAAAGTGATAAGCCATCCGTTTGAAAGTCATGCAAAACAATGGAATTGGGCTTTTGATCATCTCCCAATGACATCCAGTTGGATTTTATCGTTAGATTCGGATCATCGGATTACTCCTGAATTAGCAAATGAGATCGTTCAAGTGATGAAAGATGAAAAACGCGTGATTTCAGAAGATATTCATGGTTTTTACATGAAACGAAGACAAATATTCAGAAATCAGTGGATTAAACACGGAGGATATTATCCGAAGCGCTTGCTTAAATTATTCCGAAAGGGAAAGGTGCGTTGCGACGAAAATGAGCTTCTTGATTTTCGATTTTATGTAGAAGGAAAAACAGAGAATCTGAAACATGATTTGATTGAAGATAACCAAAATGAATTGGATATTACTTTTTGGATCGCTAAACACAATCGATTTGCTGTGTTACAAGCTCAAGAAGAGTTTAAACGTCGTCAACATAAGGTAAGCTGGTTGATCAAGCCTCTTTTTTATGGAAGTCCAGATCAAAGAATTTTATGGCTCAAAGAGCGGTGGTATCGAATGCCCATTTATATCCGTCCTTTTCTCTATTTTTTTTATCGTTATTTTCTTCGGTTCGGATTTTTAGATGGGAAACAAGGGTTCATCTTTCATTTTCTTCAAGGTTTTTGGTACCGCTTGCTTGTCGATATTAAACTCGATGAATTGCGTCAAAAAAAGATTTTAAAGAATCAGGAGAGATCCTCATCGTAGATGAAACCTGTAAGAACCTAATTTTTTGTCCTTCGTATTTTTTATGAGAGCACTTCATGTGGTTGCTGGCCTAGATCCGAAAGATGGCGGACCCAGTTATACGTTGCCCTATCTCTGGAAATATCTTCATCAATCGGATGTGGAGGTGATTGCGCATACAACCACTAAAAAGCGGCAAAAAGTGGAACAGAAAAAATGCGGCTACGGTTTTCCGATGCGAGTTCATCCTCAGAAATTTCCAAAGTTTATAAAATATTCACCCGATTTACGTCGTGCTTTGCTTTCGGATATGGATCAAGTGGATCTTTGTCATAATCATGGTTGTTGGCTTTATCCAAATTGGATGGCGGCTTCGATGGCCAAGCGATTCCGCAAACCCTTGGTGATTTCACCTTTAGGGCATCTGGATGAATGGTCGCTTCGATTTCATCCTTGGAGAAAAAAAGTCATTCGATTTTTAGTTGAAGAAA
>CAYVFJ010000215.1:0-7212 GCA_964450905.1 uncultured Verrucomicrobiota bacterium | reverse complement strand
AGATAAAAGTGAATCCTCCTGAAACAAGCATCAGGTAACCGGGATACTCGGCTGAAAGATTTTCTCTATGAATATGCTTGTCCGCCATGTCGCTCCATCATTTCATATCAGAGAAAAAGCCTAAGTCCAGCCCTTTCATGGGGTGCGAAATAAAAGTGGGTTTCGGCAATAGAGCAATAGAGCGATTGTAAGCTGCCCCATCGGTGAGAACCACCTGCTGTTGAGCCTGATAGATTCCACGGCATGTGGCATCACAAGTTTGAAATTCCTGTTTGCTTTCAGTTGAATCAATAATAATCTTGTTTTCTGATACTCAAGAAAAGAAAATCATTGTCCATGAATACAATATCTAATCTTCGGAAAAATGACTGTGCTCATTCATATCCTCGACTCCACAACTGTCCGGATCTAAACTCTCATTCATTTTCCAAAACCGAAAAGGAAACCATCCATCGAGTGATTCGTGGACGACGTGATATTCGTCATTTTAGGTCAACACCCATTTCTAAAAATATTTTATTTCGGATTTTGCGTGCTGGACACTGGGCTCCTTCCGTTGGTTTTATGCAGCCCTGGAATTTTATCATCATTTCTTCCAAGACAACAAGACGAAAGATTAAGCAAAGTTTTGAGAAAGTTAATACAAAAGAGATGGAGAAGATTGATCATAAAGAACGCAAAATTCTTTACCGTCAATTGAAATTGGAGGGGATTTTGGAAGCTCCCATTAATGTGGCAGTTACATGCGACCATTGCAGAGATGCACCATTTGTTCTAGGCCGAGCACCCATGCCTAACACAGATTTGTTTAGCGTCTGCCTTGCTATTGAGAATATGTGGTTGGCTGCCAGAGCCGAAGGAATCGGAATGGGATGGGTGAGTCTTCTGGACCACTCTTTAGTCGGAAAAATTCTCGATCTACCAAAAAATGTCGAGCTTGTGGCTTATCTTTGTATGGGATATCCGCTGGAATTTCGTCCTATCCCAATGCTCGAGGAAGTTGGTTGGAAATCGCGAGTTCCACTCGAAAATGTCGTTTTTCAAGAAACGTGGGGCAGGTCTTTCAAAATGGACAAAAAGAAAAATGGAATTTGAGATAAAAATAAAACTTGATTTCTTCTGGAGTGCGGTGACTTGCTTGCCACCCTCCTTCCAGGGGGATTTCGCCCTCAACAAAGCTGCGCCCACGAAAAGCGCTGGTAAACCAGCGCACTCCAAATGATGATACATCTGGTATTGGGCGGCAGTCGAAGCGGTAAGAGTCGTTATGCAGAAAGGCTCGCCAATCATTCCGGCCGACAGATAACCTTTGTGGCAACTTGTACGACTACAAATCTTGATCCGGAAATGCGCGCACGAATTAAACAGCATCGCTTGCGACGTCCTGCAAGTTGGATCACAGTAGAAAACCGATTCGATTTAAATAAAATTGTTCGCGAATTTTCTAGGAACCTAATTCTGCTGGACTGTCTGACCTTGTGGCTTTCTCATCATCTTGGGAAAAATCGAGATGTGGATGAAATCCTTGAGGAGCTTGAAATGGCGCTTCGAGAAATCCAAAAAAGGAAGGGACACGCTATTTTTGTAAGTAACGAACTTGGATTAGGACTTGTTCCCATGGGAGCAAAAAATCGGAAATTTCGTGATTTGTGTGGACGAGCAAATCAACTCGTCGCTTCACAAGCAGATCGTGTTGAGTTCATGATAGCGGGAATACCACTCTTGATCAAAGGAAAAGCTGGCTGATGAATGCCACGCAAAATCATGGCGGCAATTTGCTGCAGGCGGCCGAAGCATTTGGTCTGCCTGCAGAATCCTTGATTGATTTCAGTTCCAATATGAATGTCTTTTTGCAATCTACTCCACATGAATCATGGTTGAGTTGGCATGTGGAAATAGAGCGTTATCCGGATCCGGACGCCATGCAGATTAAAAATCGCATCGCACAGATTTATGGAATCAATCAAAAGAATATTCTTCCAACAGCGGGCGGAATCGAGGCGCTTTACCTAGCTGCACGACTTTTTACTGGAAAGAAAGTGGCCGTGATAGAACCCGCTTTTTCAGATTATCATCGAGCGTTTGCATGGACTGATAATCGTATTGAGCGTATCGTGATTCCTTCCGATGAATGGGTTGTGCCTATCACCCAGTTATTGGAAAAACATCCTGTTTCTGATGTCATGATTCTTGGTAATCCGAACAATCCCACGGGCGTTTTGCAACAACGAGAACTTCTTGTTGAAGCTCTTAAGAAAGCTCATGCTAAAAATCAGGTTTGGATCATTGACGAAGCCTTTATCGATTTTACTGAGGAAGGTGATCGAAATAGTTTGATCGATGAATTGACTCGCTTTTCCAATCTCATTTTGATCCGTTCTCTTACAAAATACAGGCGGATTCCAGGTCTTCGATTAGGATTTCTCTGTTCATCCAATCAACATTGGATGGAACGATTACGGACGATGCAACCTCCTTGGTCGATCAACAATATCGCACAAACTTGGGCACGAGAATTTTTAACGCACGAAGAAAATTCAAAAGCGCGGCGTAGCTTATCGGATTTATCTCGACTGCGTGATCAACTCACTTCCGATCTCAAATCGATTGAAGGATTCAGAGTTTATCCTTCGTCCACAAATTTTCTTCTCATTGAACTACCCGAACCGGGACCCATTGCTTCTGAAATTTATCGGTTGCTTGGTCAGAAAGGTATTTTGATTCGAGTTTGTGATTCTTTCTTCGGACTTCCGGCCGGTAAGTTTATCCGTATCTCTGTCCGGACTGAAATGGAAAATCGCATGCTCATAAAACACTTGCATGAGATCTATTCACAAATGACTGAGGAGGTCGCATGAAGGCTCTCAGCGTCCTTGGCGCTTCTTCCAATAGTGGTAAAAGTTGGATGACCACCGCGTTATGCGCGTGGTTAAAAAAACAAGGCCTTCGTGTGGCGCCGTTCAAAGCTCAGAACATGTCTAATAATTCATTCGTCACGCTGGATGGTGGAGAAATGGGCCGAGCTCAAGCCGTTCAGGCGGAAGCGTGCGGTTTGATTCCGACAGTAGAAATGAACCCGATTTTATTAAAGCCCTCGGGCAACTCTGGTTCACAACTGATCATCTTGGGAAAACCGCAGCGCCATATGACGGCTCAGGAGTATTATCAAGAAATCGATCGGCTTTGGAAAATCATTGTGCAAACGCTGGAAGATTGGCGCAAGCAGGTCGACGTTCTTGTTCTGGAGGGCGCAGGCAGTCCTGTAGAATTGAATTTAATGTCGCATGACATTGTGAATCTTCGTCCCATCCATCATCTTGATGGAAAATGGTTGCTCGTGGCTGATATTGAACGTGGCGGTGTCTTCGCCCAAGCCGTTGGGACATGGCAATTATTGACTGAACCCGATCGAGTTCGTGGTCTTGGAATGACCGTCAATAAATTCCGTGGAAACCTCGATTTATTTGCGGATGCTGGCAAGTATTTTGAACAGCATATGAGTTTGCCATATCTTGGAGCGCTTCCATTTCGCGCTGATTTACAGCCGGAAAGTGAGGATAGTCTTTGTCGTGATGCTGAAGAAAATCGTAGAGGAGACTCGATGATGTGTGTTCGTTTTCCGCATGTATCAAATTCTCAAGATATTCAACCGTGGCTGTTTGACGATGGCGTAGGCGTGAAGTGGATTACCCAGCCAACAGACTTGGAAAAGGCAAAGATCATTATTTTACCTGGGAGTAAAAATACGATTGCTGATCTAATCTGGTTGCGCGAAACAGGAATAGATTTAGCCATTCAATCAGCTTCTAAACGTGGTGTTCTCGTGATTGGTATTTGTGGTGGATATCAGATGCTCGGACTCACACTCAACGATCCAGATGGAATCGCGGGCGACGGAGGCATGGTGAAGGGCTTGGGATTATTGCCGTTACGAACCGTTTTTCAAAAAAATAAACAGGTTCAGCAAGTAGAAGCCTTTTGGGGAAATGACCGTTGGACAGCTTATGAAATCCACATGGGCTGCTCTGAGTTTGTGACAACCGTGCAGCCCTTGATTCGGGTTAAAAACGGCGATGGAATGAAGTCCGAAGGATGTCGTTTGGGTCATATATGGGGAACTTATTTGCACGGATTCTTTGAATCGGCTTCTGTTCGTTCAGCAATTGCAAAATTTGTTCATCTAGAAAATTACAAGCCGTCCAAACAATCCTGGAAAATCCATTTGCAGAGTGCTTACGATCAAATGGCAGATTTATTAGATGAACATCTTCACATGGAAATGATAAAAAAATATGTGGAAAGTTGATCCCTTACAAATTTTGTTAGCCGTGTTGCTAGATCTAATCCTGGGAGATCCACGCGGATGGCCGCATATTACAAGATTTACAGGCATCCTTTCTGAACATTTTGAAAATCTGCTTACACGTTTTTTTGCGCGCACAGTTTTACTCGGATTCATATTTTGGATTTTTATTTGCGGAACGATGTTGTTCGGATTTCTTTTACTATACAGGTTGCTGTATCAAATCCATCCCCTGGCAGCTTGGGGACTTGAGATTGTTATTCTTTATCAAACCATAGCAGCCATGGATCTCAGTCGACATCTCAAGGCAGTTTTTCAACCGTTGCACGATGAAAACCTTATGGTAGCTCGCGCCAAGCTCTCGATGATTGTCGGCCGAGATACTCAAGGATTAAACGAATCCGAAATCAGTCGTGCTGCTCTTGAAAGCCTTGCGGAAAGCGCTCATGACGGTTTTGTTGCACCTCTTTTTTGGGGAACGATCGCAGGAGTGCCTGGCGCATTGATTTATCGAACCGCCAACACACTCGATTCAATCGTTGGTCATCGAAATGAACGATACGAATATTTTGGCAAGATTTCGGCTCGCATCGATGATGTCCTTAATTGGATTCCTGCACGAATCTGTGCAATGATTTCTCTTTTTTTGTGCGGGTTCAAGTCCACGTCAGCCGTTTGTAAAGAAGCCATTCGTCATGCAAGTCCAAATGCAGGATGGAGTGAAGCAGCAGTAGCACATGCGTTGGGAGTACGATTGGGTGGCGATAATTTTTATGACGGCAAAAAAAATACGGGACCTATTTTTCATTCGAATGGGCAACAACCTAAGGCATACGATATCCTAGCAGGTTTAAGATGGTTCTGGATGATTGTTGGAATCGCGTCTCTTCTTATGATGCTCATTTCTTTTTTATTAACTTTTAAACCAGTATGAAAATAATTCAAATGAATGATAAACAGACATCTCCTAAATTGAAGTACGGCGCATTTCAAATTTATACCGGCGAGGGAAAAGGAAAAAGCACGGCTTCGATGGGGTTAACTCTTCGTGCTCTTGGATGTGGATTTCGTGTTTATTATCTTCGAATGATGAAGCCACGTTGGAAAACAGGCGAACTTGCTCTTTGTCCAACTCTTCATCCAAATCTCACGTATCGCAACGTTCAACAAGATTGGATTCTTTCCAAGAGCAAACACATTCCGGAACATGTCGAGGCCATGCGTGTGGCCTTGCAAAAAGAAATGGATGAATTGGAAAAAATCATGCTTTCTGAAGAGCATGATTTAGTCATTGTAGATGAAATCAACTACTGTATTCATCGTGCATTGATTCCGTTAGCACGTGCATTAGTGCTGGTGGATAAGCGGCCAAAAAATGTGGAGCTTGTTTTTACAGGGAGATATGCCCACGACGATCTCATCGCTCGTGCGGATGTAGTCACTGAGATGAAAAAAATTAAACATCATTTTGATCAAGGCGCGGAAGCAAGAAGGGGAATTGAGTTTTAGTCAAAGATATCTGCAATTCAGGCACCCTCGCATTATCCAATTTTTAGCGCGCCCCATCACGCCATAGCCTCTCTTGAGTGCGATGGCGTGATCATCCCTTTGTTCCTCACAGAAAAGAAAACGGCTAAGAAAGAAAAGCAAAAAAATTCCCATCCATTCAATTTTCAAGGACTTATGCCTGCCTTAAAGCGTCTGCCTGAAAACGAATAGGCCGACTTGATTCTGGATTAAAACTGGACCCGTGCCCTAGTAAAATCAATGCCTGCTTTCTTTCTTGAGCAAAATTTCGGTTCACTTTCATAAGCTTGACAACATCTTTTAAGATTGTACAGTTTCGGAATGACCTACTCTAGGGACTAGAGAAAAGAGGTTGCAATTGTGAGATTCAAATTCTTAAACAAATTCTTAAATATGAAAAAATCGTTTATTTTTATCGTCGCGTTGATTCTTGGTGAAACATCCGCAATAAACTACGCTGACGGGGGCGGTGGTGGTGGTGGTGGCGGGGGCGGTGGAGGTGGGAGTGGAAAATCTAATACCAGTTATACGATTGTAAGAGTCACTGAAGCTTCCAAAACCATTACAGCAAAGGATTCTAAAAGCGGAGTGGTGTCGACTTTTATTGTCAAACCTGAAACTCAAATCACGTTGAGCAGCAATCCAAGCGCTACCATTGCGGATCTTAAACCAGAAATGAAGGTAACCATCATGGCGGGCAAGACCATACCAAGAGTTGCAAAATCAATTAGTGAGGGCTCTGGTGCTCCTGGCGGTGGCGGTGCTCCCGGAGGTGGTGGAGGTAAGGGCGGCAAAGGTGGCAAAGGTGGCAAAGGCGGTGGAGGTGGGGGCGGTTGAAAAGTTCGTATCAAATAAAATTAATTTTTAGTCAAAACTTGAGGGATCTGGATTTTTGTTCGCCTCCGCCAAAGTAGCCATGGCTATAGCGTGATTCCGTCAGATACCGTCTTCATGCGTTTTTGTTCAATAAATTTCCAGAATTTCGCGCTCTCCTCAAACTCTTCTTCGTCATGAATATCTAAATTCGATCTTACAAAAAAATCGCGTAGAGTGTTTCCGTGTAAGATGTGGTAAATAACAAGTTGATCGCCTTTTTTTTCAAAGTAGATACGGTAATCTTTAAATCGACAACGATAGATCGTGCGATCTCCTTTGCGGATTTCGCTGATAGATTCTTTGCCAGTCTGATCAGGTTGTTTACTAAGTCTCGTAAATTCTGTTTCCACATCCATCTGATTCAGTTTATCTATTTGAGAAAGTTCAGCCGCCGCTCTGTCAATCAAAACTATTTGATGCATGAATGTATAAGAAGTTCTTCAAGGAATTCCAATCTCTTTTGCTTTATAAACATCCTGGATGGCGTTCAATAATTTTATCCCTTC
>CAYVFJ010000214.1:0-2924 GCA_964450905.1 uncultured Verrucomicrobiota bacterium | reverse complement strand
ACGCGCGCCGTCTCCTGTAAAATAATAGCCTTTTACTTCCGACCAATCTTGTTTTTTATAACGTTCAGGATCGCCATAGATTCCGCGTAACATGGATGGCCAAGGTTTACGAATCACAAGTAAACCACCCACGTTAGGAGGAACTTCTTTGCCTTCTTTATTCACAACCGCAACATCAATTCCAAAAAAAGGCAGGGTAGCCGTGCCTGGTTTTGTTGGGGTTAATCCAGGAAGAGGCGTGATCATGATTGATCCGGTTTCAGTTTGCCACCAGGTATCAACAATCGGACATTTCTTTTTACCAACGACCGTATGATACCACATCCAGGCTTCTGGGTTAATGGGCTCGCCTACCGTCCCTAGAAGTCGGAGGGACGCTAGAGAATGTTTGAGAACATGTTGTTCGCCCCACTTGATGAAAGCGCGAATGGCTGTCGGAGCTGTGTAAAAGATCGTCACACCAAACTTATCAATGATCTGCCAAAAACGATCAGGCCCAGGATGATTGGGAGCGCCTTCATAAAGAACAGTCGTAGCTCCATTTAGAAGAGCGCCGTAAACACTGTAACTATGGCCTGTGACCCAACCGATGTCGGCGGTACACCAAAAAACATCTTCTTCTTTTAAATCGAAGACATATTTTGTGGTGAGATAAGATCCCAACATATAACCACCTGTGGTATGCAAGATTCCTTTTGGTTTTCCGGTTGAACCGCTGGTGTAGAGAATAAAAAGAGGATCTTCACTATCCATGGGTTCAGGTTGACATTCGTAAGAAGCATTTTTTTGGAGCTCATGCCACCAGTGATCTCGTCCCGTCTTCATCTGAACAGCTTGTTCTGTTCGTTTACAGACAATGACATGACGGATGGTTGGGCATTCAGAAATGGCTGTATCCACATTCTTTTTGAGTTCAATAATATTTCCACGACGAAAACCGCCATCCGCAGTAATCACGATTGATGCCTGACAATCCTGAATGCGATCCTTGACAGCTTCCGCGCTAAACCCGCCAAAGATGACACTATGAACCGCGCCGATTCGCGCGCATGCAAGCATGGCAAAAACAGCTTCTGGAATCATCGGCATATAGATCATCACTCGATCTCCTTTTTTAACATTCAAGGATTTTAGAACATTAGCAAATTGACATGTCTGACGCAGCAGACTTGCGTACGAGATATTTCTGGTATCCGATACATGCGATTCATCTCCTGGTTCTCCTTCCCAAATCAATGCGACTTTATTACGGCGCCAAGTTTCCGTGTGACGATCCAGGCAATTATAGCTAAGATTGGTTTGGGCGCCGACAAACCATTTTGCATCGGGCTCTTTCCATTCCAAAACTTTTTTCCAGGGTTTAAACCAATGAAGTTCTTTGGCAATTTTTCCAAAAAAAACTTCAGGTTTATGAATCGATTCGGCATACATTTTTTTGTATTGCGCCATGCTTTGAATATGCGCCTTCTTTGAGAAAGCAGCCGGTGGCGCAAAACGTCGCCGTTCATTCAGGACAGAAGTAATATCGGATTGAGACATAGATTCTCCTTTAGAAAAGGGATTAAAAGTGAAGATGGATCACTTTGGGAATTGAAAAATTATGAAAGATAACTCAGCGTCAAAGCTAAAAGTGTGACGATGAGCATCATGCCTGCAGGCATCAATTTCTTTGTTTTAATCAAACGGATTCCGAAAACAATGAGAAGCAAAATCAATAATAGGTCAGCAACTCGATGAGGAAGAATATGAGTTGCACAAAGACTTAGCGCGGCCGCAAATCCCAAAGACATATAGAGCGATACTTTGCTTTTAGCTTTTAAAAAGCCCATCATTCCGCCCACGATAAGGAGCGTAATATAAATCCAGAGAATGATCGTAGGTGTCATGTTAAAAAAAAGCAATCCGAAGTCAGAATACAAACTTCAGAAGTTTGATAGCAAATCATTTCTGCGAATTTGTTCATATTCAAATCCGCAGAAACTTCTCAATTTAATCGCCTGCCAATTTAAGATTTAATAATCCACAGATTGACAATATATCGATTATGATATATTTTAGCTGGGTGGATACAGATAAACCGTTGGTTTGGCTTCATGTGGAAATTAAAACCCCGCCGTTTTCGGCTGAAGCTAGAGCGGAGGCAGGAGTTTTGCTGCGCCGATTACAACGGGGAGAGCACTTAGGATTGCCGCACTCCCGGCCTATGCCAGGAATTGGCCATAGATGCCATGAATTGAGAGTAAAGGATGAAAGTGCTAACTGGCGAATCATGTATCGCATGGATATGGACGCCATCTTAGTTGTGGAGGTGTTTGATAAGAACACCCGCGGGACACCGCACCGTGTCATTGAATTATGCCGTAAAAGATTACGGACTTATGATCTTATAACAGGAGGATGATTATGAAAGAATCAAAACGAAGGAAAATTGAGGCTGCTGGTTGGAAGGTGGGAACCGTTCGAGAATTCCTAAATCTTACTCCGGCAGAAGAAGCTTACATTGAGTTAAAACTCTCTTTAGCACAAGAACTGGAAAAAACACGCAAGGCTAAGCATCTCACACAAAAAACTCTTGCAATGATGCTTAGTACCAGTCAACCGCGCATTGCTATGATGGAAAAAGCTGATGGTTCAGTTTCGCTCGATTTGCTAGTAAAAGCGTTGCTCTTATTAGGCATTAAACCACAAATTGTATGAATATAAGATTGTTTTTGTTTTTACAACGGTGGGCTTAATGAGGGTTGGAGGCTCCGTAAAAAATCCTGAAGGCGTTGGAATTCAAAGTTGATCTTTGCGATCATCATCTCTGCTCCATGCAGTTTGTCATCACTTCCCATTCGTTCCAATTCCCGGAGCAACGGAACCATGGCAACCATTCCGCAGATAGCGCTCGAGCCGGCACATTTGTGTGCAAGCTGTTGGAC
>CAYVFJ010000213.1:0-8408 GCA_964450905.1 uncultured Verrucomicrobiota bacterium | reverse complement strand
AATCTCGGGTGGCAAAGTGCTAGTTTTCAGTCCGAGTCCGCAGCCGTAGCTACGCTAAATTTATGTGGACCGAGATATATCCGTGTCGGTGGTTTAAGACAATGCTAAAATGATCCCCATTTAATTCGCCTTTGAATAAATAGAGAAAGGGTCGATAATATAAGTGTGGAGGCTCTTAAACAAGAACTGGAAACGTACAAGCGTGCGTTGCCAAAACTACTTAATGATCAAGGTAAGTTTGTGCTTATTTCTGGTGATGAAGTAGTTGGTGTCTATACTGCTTATGAAGATGCGTTATCGATTGGATATGAAAAGTTTGGGATAAAGCCATTTTTAATTAAAAAAATTGAGTCTGTAGATTGCCTGCAATATTTTAGTCGTGATATATTGTGCCATACCTGACCCTACAGTTTGTCCCACATGGTCCCTTGTTGGATCTAACGGTTGGAATCAGTACTCCTAAAGAACTGGTTCTACAGCTCATATTCCTGCAATGAAGTTAAGGGAATTGGAGAGCTTGTTTCATAAAGAATACCCTCACGATCCCATGATGGCTGAACTTCATGTTTTACGTGTTTGCATGGCAATCCGGGATGGCTATTGAACCTTGGAAGAAGCTCTTGCCAACGAACAACAGGCTGCTTGAGTCTTTCGCATGTAGTTTCTTCATCATTTTCTTTATCAATCCAGTTTTCTTGTGGCAACTTGTGGCAACTCAAACAAAAACTCCCTGTGTTTCTTTGTGTTTCGTTGAGATGTCGAAAACAAGCATTTTCATAGGAGAAATCGACTTTTAGAGGAGAAAATCAAAAATGTTGAAAGCTGCTGTTTTCGGTTTCGTAAACCGTAGGTCGCGGGTTCAATCCCCGCCTCCGGCTCCATTTTAATTACTTTTCCAAAAAATTATGGGATGGCTGTGAAATCTTTCGTTAAAACGCAAAATGTCATTCCTCTCCGCTAGGTTGCCTGATTATTTTAAAACAAAATATTGACGTGAAAATCAAAACCAATGTATATTTGGTCACAGTTAATAAACCCATAAGATTTATCTGCTCCCCGTTCGACATGCCGTAAGGCCCGAACGGGGTTATTTTTTTGTGTAGATTTCATAGATTATGTCTTCAGAACCTGAAATTAAGCGGGCTGTAGTGTTCATTGATGGGCAGAATCTTTTCTATGCTGTAAAAAGTGCCTTTGGCTACACATACCCAAATTATGATGTTGTAGCTCTTGCGAAGTTTATTTGTCAGACACAAAATTGGAAATTAGAACAGGTTAGGTTTTATACTGGTATACCTCATATTTCAGACCATCCTGAGTGGAATTATTTTTTGAGTGATCTTTCGCCCATACCCGTAATTTATTCCAAGTCTTCTGAGAAATGCAGTTTATCTTCTTCATTTTACCCCAAGTAGGGGGGGCATGATGTACCGGGGCTGTTCCGAAATTGATGGGTTCTTGAAAGGTCAAACTTGGCGAACAAACTCGACTGGTGAGCTCCGAAAATCAAAAGAAAAATCCCGTCAGAAACGAGATGCGCCCCAAGGCGCGTCAAATTTTTCAATATGATTTTGCTGGCTTTTTTAAGAGGATCGAGCGAAAGCCTGTAGCATGTCATCTTTAAGTGTTATCATGCCTGCTTACAATGAGGGGACGAGAATTCATGATTCGATTGTGCGCACGCATCGTCAACTCCACAAAATGAAGGCGGATTTTGAAATGGTAGTTGTGGATGATGGAAGTGTGGATGATACAAATCTTATTTTAAATCAACTTGCAAAGGAATTAGATCGAATCGTGATTGTAAAATTAAATTCTAATCGCGGAAAGGGCGAGGCGCTTCGGCAGGGTTTTTATCGAACCAAAGGAGATCTTGTTTTTTTTCTAGATGCAGATATGGATCTTCCTCCAGAACAAATGAATGTTCTATTAGATACTATGCGGAATGATGAAGCGGATGTGGTCATTGGGAGCAAAATGCATCCCCGATCCAAAGTGGATTATCCTTTTCATCGACGAGTGGTGAGTTTTATCTACTTTTCAATCACAAGAATTCTTTTTGGATTGCCTGTGCGCGATACCCAAACGGGTCTTAAGATTTTTCGACGGCAAGTGTTAGAGTGTTGTATGCCTCTGATGTTAGTAAAATCTTTTGCGTACGATCTCGAATTATTAGTTTTGGCGTATCACTTCGGTTTTCGAATTGCGGAAGCGCCTGTCACTGTGAATTATCATGCTAAATATGGGCTCATTCCAATGCGTCTGATGAAAACCACTGCCATCGATACTCTCGCCATTTTTTATCGTTTGAATATTTTGAATTATTACGACAGTTTAAGTGAACACGAGATGAATATTAAATGAAAAACCCGAAATTGCCATTATCGTCTCTGGACAGACCACGCGATCATTGTGGTGTTTTCGGGGTCTACGGTCATCCGGACGCGGCCGTTCTTACTTACTATGGACTTTACGCACTTCAGCATCGTGGACAAGAGAGTGCAGGCATTGTTTCAGCGGATGGAGATGGACAAACCATGCGAAGACACATTGGGATGGGTCTTGTTTCTCAAGTATTCAATGAGGCTGCGCTGAAAGAGCTGCGAGGTAATCGAGCTATTGGCCATGTGCGTTACTCAACCACAGGCTCCAGTTCCTCTGAAAATGTGCAACCTATTTTAGTCGACTGTTCCAAGGGACAGATTGCGGTGGGTCATAATGGTAATCTGGTGAATGCCAATATTCTCCGAGATGAATTGGAAGCGCGCGGATCCATTTTTCAGACCACGGTGGATAGTGAGATTATTCTTCATCTCATGGCTCAACCGACGCATGGCGCCCACGAAAACAATCTGCTCCATGCTTTGAGCAGAATTCAAGGCGCTTATTCTCTCGTCATCATGGGCGAAAATGAAATCATCGGAGTGCGTGATCCTCAAGGATTTCGTCCCTTAAGTATTGGTCAACTAGATGGAGCTTATGTTTTGAGCTCCGAAACGTGTGCCTTTGATTTGATTCACGCGAAATTTATTCGCGATGTAAAACCAGGCGAAGTGGTGATCATCGATAAGGACGGCCTTCGATCCGTCATGATGGATGTCCACAATCCCAAACAAGCGCTCTGTATTTTTGAGTACGTCTATTTTGCGCGACCCGATAGTTGGTTGGATGGACGAACGGTGGCTCACGTGAGAACGGAGATGGGTCGATTGCTTGCCAAAGAATATCCTGTGGACGCCGATGTCATTGTGCCCGTGCCTGATTCTGGAAATTACTGTGCTTTAGGATATTCTGAAGAGTCTGGAATTCCCATTGATTTTGCTTTTGTGCGCAATCACTACATTGGACGGACTTTTCTGCAACCGACCCAACTCATTCGAGATTTCAATGTGCGTGTAAAATTAAATCTGATTCAAAAATCAGTTGCTGGCAAAAGAGTGATTGTGGTGGATGACTCCATTGTTCGAGGAACCACAGCGCGAGCGCGTGTCATCAATTTGCGTGAAGCGGGCGCCAAAGAAGTTCATGTCAGAATCAGTTGTCCGCCTCATCGTCATCCCTGTCATTATGGAATCGATTTTCCAACGAGCAAAGAATTGATTGCTTGTGAACATACCATTGAAGAGATCAAAGCCTATTTAGGCGCGGATTCGATTGGTTATCTCAGCAAAGAAGCCATGGTTCGCGCCACAGGTCATCCCGCTTCTAAATTTTGCATGGCCTGTTACACGGGAGATTATCCTATTCCTGTGGCGAGCGATCTCAATAAATTTATCATGGAAAAACGACGCGCTTCTCGACAACCTCTCACCTCGGATGTGGTGGAAGATAAACAACAAAGATTACTTTAAATAATTAAGAATGAAGAATTAAGAATGAAGAATTTTAAACAGTTTTGGTTAAAAATGAGGGGTTCAAAATGCAGGATGACTACCAATACACAGAGGAAAAATTTTAATTCTTAATTTTCCAGCATGGATCATTACTCCAAATCCGGTGTTCATCTCAAGTTGGCTCACTCTGTTAAAGCCAATCTTCCCACTTTATTGCGTCGGGCAACTCGTCCGGAGGTTCTCGGAAAAATCGGCGCTTTCGGCGGATTATTTCGAGCCTCTTTTCGTGGTTATAGAGAGCCTGTTTTGGTGGCCAGCATGGATGGGGTAGGAACCAAATTGAAAATAGCAGTGGAGATGAAACGGCATGATACGGTGGGACAAGATTTGGTTCATCATTGTTGCAACGACATCGCTGTCATGGGCGCCGATCCACTTTTCTTTTTGGATTATATCGGCACAGGCAAATTGGAAAAAAAAGTTTTTGATGGAGTTGTCACAGGATTGGCCAAGGGATGCGCCAAAGCCGGCATTGCTTTGTTAGGAGGCGAAACAGCACAAATGCCAGGTTTTTATGGGAAAGGTGATTATGATCTTGTGGGAACGATCATAGGAGTGGTGGATCGCAAACAAATTTTAGATGGATCACGCGTGCGTTCTGGGGATATCGTGATCGGACTTGCTTCGACAGGTTTACATACCAATGGCTATACCCTAGCTCGTGATATTCTCTTTCATCGAATGAAATTCACTGTAAGAAGTCGTCCCAGAGAACTCCAGGGATTATCTCTTGGAGAAGCGCTTCTCAAAATTCATCAAAATTATCATCCCGCCCTAGCTCTGCTTCGAAAGAAAAAAATTGAAATTCATGCTGCAGCCCATATTACCGGAGGCGGTTTCAAAGAAAATATTGCTCGTGTTTTGCCTCAGGGAGTGAGCGTGCGCATCCAGTGTGAGTCGTGGAACGTGCCGCCCATTTTTTCTTTGATTCAAGGTGGAGGAAATCTATCGAAAGAAGAAATGTATCGAGTTTTCAATATGGGAATTGGAATAGTCCTGATGGTTCCTCATCAATCTGTGAATTTGATTCAGAAAGAGTTTTCTAAAATGAAAATTTCATCATTCAAAATAGGACAGGTAGTCCAAGGAAAGTCATCCGTTATTTTGGAGTAAAGATTGTCCAAAAATACAGTTTTACGAGGCAAAAAGCGCTTTAGGAGCTGCGCAAAAATTAATTCACATTTTGCCGCAGGGGATTTTGCTGTCTGGCGAGGCGCGACCGACGAGCATATCCCCTGTGGATCTGTAAGGAGTGAGCAACGACGCCAGGCGGCAAAAGACTCACGGAAGAATGTGAAGTTATTTTTGCGCAGCTCCTTAAGGTGAATTAAAATTGCATGCTTAATTTCTTATTTGTCACACCATTATTTTGTTTGCGCGATTTCAATTTTTCTTTCACATTCCAGCTCCATCTTTTTTCCGTAGATTTCGTAGATCACGCAGATTAAATTTCTTAATTCGTAATGACCGAATCTAAAATGAATCATGTGAAAGATCATCATCTCACGCAGAGTCGGTAGAGTA
This sequence comes from uncultured Verrucomicrobiota bacterium, assembly GCA_964450905.1. GTDB lineage: Bacteria > Verrucomicrobiota > Verrucomicrobiia > JABWAM01 > JABWAM01 > CAYVFJ01. Next base: position 2,991 of record CAYVFJ010000213.1, on the reverse strand, counting down.
GAGAAGGAGTAAACAATTTTTGCTAGAATTTATATTCTTTGCAAATCATTCTTATTTCGGTTAGCGTCTTTTGGCGTGTTTCGTGGGCTCAACTGCTGAATCTAGGATGATTATCTCCAAGGCAACGAAGAAACTTTGTGGGCAGATGCCGGCGAATCGTATCAAGCCCTTTTGGAAGCGAATCAAATTGTAGCGTGTACTCATAAAAAATAAGGTAAAAAATGGCGACTACCGATCCATCTCCTCTTCGACCAAAAACACCTGGCACAGGGATTGCTTCGTTGACGATTGGATTCGTTACTTTTCTTCTTCTTGGCCCGGCCATTTATGTTCTCAACTATGGGATGCCTTTTGCTCAACAAAATCCATTTCTTGGTTTGATTGGCATTCTGGTTCTTATATGGATGGTTTTAGCGGGCAATTTGCTTGGGCTTATTTTGGGAATCATAGCCTGTGCTTACCACGATACCAAAAAAAAATGGAGCGCCTTAGGGATAGGATTGAACACGCTTCAGCTTCTAGGTGTGGCTATCCTTTTAGGTCTTGGATTTGCAAAGGGATGGGGATCGAACCACATCTTCCAGAAAATGCTAGATGAACCTCGACCTTCCGACGGAATTTCAAGCAGGCCAATTTCTATTTCGTCAACCGTAAAAACTCAGGCAGAATTCGCGCGGCTTTCTCGGAAGTGGCGTGAACGCAACATGCTGGATGCCTATCAAAAAGTAGGCAGTCACGATGAGCGCTGGGATAAACTAGCGGTCGAGCTGATCTCCCAATGGATCAAGTTTCGTTTGGACGAACCGGACGCTCTTCGAAAAGAAGATTTGATGTCTCTCGGTCAAAAACTTTTGGACCTCAACTGTAATGATCCTTTGATTGTCTATTGTTGTGGCGTGCTTAACAATGAGGTCCCTTTTCAGATTAAACAGTTCGAAAAAGCGTTAGAAACATTTAAAAGCACGTCCTACCCAAAGGTGTTGCCGTTTTTTGCGTCGGCGCTTCTGATATCAAGTTATAAAGATTCGAAATCAGAGCTTCCTGTCATTCAAAAATTGTATGATACCAGCCTGACCCTTTTTAAAGAAACTCTTGAGGACGGAAGTTACACTCAAGAGGAAATTCCATTGCTTCTCCATGATTTTGGAACAGATGCTCTGAATGCTTTATTCAAAAGAAGGGGAGAATCTTTATGCAAAATTTTCGAAAGTTCTCCCATTGCGGAGAGGTGGGCAATTCATGTGTTTTGGGGTCGTCACTATGTCGATGCCGCGTGGGAAGCGCGAGGATCAGATTATTCCAATACGGTCACAGAAAGAGGGTGGAAAAGATTTTATGAAAATTTGTCCAAAGCGAGTGTTGAATTCACAAGAGCTTGGAAATTAAATCCTGATCGTCCGGAAGCAGCCGCTTCCATGATTACTGTGGAGATGGGTTTAGGAGAAGAAAATGCTCGAGAAAACATGCGGATGTGGTTTGACCGCGCTGTGACGGCTCAATTTGATTATGGGAAAGCTTATGATTTGTTTTTATGGGGTATTCGGCCGCGCTGGATTGGAAGTCACGAAGATATGCTCAGTTTTGGAGAACAATGCTTAAATACGGGACGTTTTGACACCCAAGTTCCTAACTATTATCTTACAGCCATTTTAAATGTAGGCTCCGAACTGGATGATCCTAATTTGTTGTATGGCGATCCAAAAATCTGTCAGAATCTCAAACATCTCTTTGAAGGACAACTGAAAGAGCCTTCTCGAAATCAACTTCGAAATTTTGATCGTTCGATGTGTGCGATTATGGCTTACAAAGCTCATCAATACCAGGATGCTCGCATTCAGCTTGAAACCATTAACTTCAAGTTAGATCCAAAGTCCGTCGACCATTTTAAAGAAGATTTGTCTCAAATGGTCGAGAAAGTTTGCGCTTTTTCCGGACCGGCTCAAGCTGAAATCAAAGCCGGAGAAGAAGATTATCTCCATTATCAAACCGAAAAAGCTCTTAAAAACTATCTCATGGCCGCTGATCTAGCCAAAACGGATCCTCGATCGCTTCCATGGATTCAACATCGAACAACACTTTTGGAATTAGAAAGTGCTCTCAACCAGTTTGAATGGGTTCCTTTTCTTCCTCCAACCAATTTTTTAGGATGGTCGATTGAACGCGGTGATTGGAAAATTTTAGAAGACGGTTCGCTTGAAGTTAAAGCGAGCGCTGATGGGATGATGATCAAATCTTTAGCTCGTATCGGACCCGATTTTGAAGTAAAAGGCGAAATCGAATTTGTATCCAGCTCAAACGGTCAGTATCAGGCGGGTGTTGTCTTTGGGTATCCTGAATTTAAAAAAAAACATTGGATGAGTTTTCGTGTAAAACGAACTTCACATGAAGGAGAGGTAGCCTATTTTTCTCAACATTTTTACGCGCCCCAAAAATCAGTCAAGATTCCTATCCTCGATAAAAATCAATTTCATGTTCAATCTTGGAATAATAAACTGACTTCCTATCTTAATGGACAATTAATTACCGAAAACGATTCTCCTCCGGAAGGCGCTTTTGTTAACGAACCTGATAGTCTCGTTGGGTTTGGTGGCTTTTATGATCAAAACGAATTTGTCGTTCGCTATCGGAACATCATGATTCGACGACTAAAATCCGCTCCATCCATTCCCACAAACAAACATGAAATGTTTCTGTGAGTTGACCTAAGTCTATTCTTGTGACAACGATAGGGCATGCCGTCTGAAAAAATCTTCCTTTATTTTTTTCTCACATTTTTTGTTGGCCGTTTTCTTTTAGAACGCGGTCTCGCGATTCTTAATAACCAATACGTTTTAGCACATCGAGATCAGATTCCAAATTGGTTGAAAGGAAAGGTTTCCCAAGTCAATTATGATCGCAGTGTGGACTATACTCTTACCCGCAACCGTTTTGGACATGTTGAAGATATTGTGGAATCTATCCTGATTCTCGGTTTTCTTTTTTCGGGTTTTA
>CAYVFJ010000212.1:0-8493 GCA_964450905.1 uncultured Verrucomicrobiota bacterium | reverse complement strand
TCGATCGAACCAAATCATCTCTCTTCCCTACTTTTGGGGTGACCTTCGCCGATGATTGAGAAGCATTATTATTGTGTTTCATGAAAATTTTATCCTTCTACTTTCTCCTAATGAATATTTTGGGGGGAAACTTCTAAACCTGCTTCATTCGAGCGTCTAAGTCAAGGAGTTCTCTTTGAAATTGTAACCGTTCTTTTTCTGTAAGATTTGGTTTTTTAAGTTGTCTCAATAAATCTTCATGTTGTTCGACTAAGTAAGTTCGGTGAATATGGGTTACAGCATCCTGAAGCCAGACAGCCATATTTCGATTATTCATCTTAACAGGATGAATCAAGAGACGTGAAATGAGTTTTTTATCTGCATCATTTAAATCCAAATCCAATCCTTCCCAGCCAGCCTTCCAATCGCCCTGTTTCGTTTTTTTTATCACATGAAAAAGCACATGACGCAATCGGTATTTAGCGAACCATGCTTCTTCCAAATGGCTTGCTAACATTCGCGCGGCAGATTTTTCTGTAAGAGCCAATTGAACCAGATAATCGCCAAATTCCAAAAAAGTGGTTTCAGGCGTTTCCTCTCTGTTTTTGGGATCTGATGAAAGGAAGGATTTTCCTTTGGAGCGACGACCTAAGCGTTGAAATTCCGAAAGAAATGCGGTCGCGTCCATTTTGAAAATATCGCAGATATTGGAAATAAGCCTTTGACGCTGAGGTTCGCTTTCGACCAACGTTAAGAGGGGGATCATCTCCAACACAACCTTTTGATGGTTTCGTGGATCATGCATATTGAGTGCGCGTGTCAGGGCAAGCGCTTTATACTCGAAGATATCCGCTGCTTCTTCGATCATTTTTTTAAAAGGTTCGGCTCCAAATTGACGAATGAAACTATCGGGATCTTCGCCTTCTGGAAGGCGCGCGGCGCGCACGGACAAACCGTTGGCTATCAAAATTTCCGCGTTACGCCAAGTGGCTTTTTGTCCTGCTTGATCTGAATCAAAACAGAGAATCACTTGTTCCACGTATCGACCAAGGATACGCGCCTGATCTTCTGTAAATGCAGTTCCTTGGGGCGCAATCACATGCCGAATGCCGGATTCAAAACATCGGATCCAATCTAATTGTCCTTCACACAGGATGGCTTGTTTTTGTTCTTGCAGATCACGTTTGCTGTAGTTCAGGCCAAACAGGAGGCGACCTTTTTTAAAAATAGCTGTTTCTGGCGAATTGACGTATTTAGCTTCTTTGGCTTCACTGGTAAGCAAACGCCCGCTAAACCCCACCACACGACCCAATTCATCTGCGATGGGAATCATCAAACGATCTCGAAATCGATCATAACTTTTGTTCTCGTTAGCAACCACCAACCCTGCCTCTTGTAGAAGAGAAACATGAATTCCTTGAGAATGACTCCAGTGAATTAAGTCATTCCAGGATGAAGGAGCGTATCCGAGCAGAAATTTCTTGGCGATTTTGTCGTTGAAACCGCGTTGATGAAGATATTGACGAGCTTGGGTGGCTTGCTTCGAGCGCATGAGATTTAGATGAAACCAATCTCTTACTTTGACATGAACTTCATAGAGCAAATCTTTTTGGTCACGAGTGATTTTCGGAGAAGCGTCTGTTTGATCGGGGATAGATATTCGGGCGCGTTCCGCCAATCTACGAGCTGCTGTAGGAAATTCAAGTCCTTCACGCAACATTACAAATTTAAAGACATCCCCTCCCACACCGCAGCCGAAACAATGAAAACTCTGTCGTTGAGCCGTGACATGAAAGGAGGGCGTCTTTTCTTTATGAAAAGGGCATAGGGCACGATAGCTATTCCCCGTTTTTTTGAGGGGCACATTAAGCCATTGAATCACTTCCACGATATCATTCGCCGCTCGAATTTGAGACAGAATCTCTTGTCCTAAAAAACCACTCATAAAAAATGAACGTTGGTCTTGCCAACCATTAGGGCGCGACTTTGCCGACTTTTTCGATCATAGGAAATTTTTCGATTACTTGAGAACCGATCCATGATTTTTCAATGGGAAAAGAGGAAGGCGATAGGACACCCAAGAGGCAAGTCAACCAAACGGCCATGGCCATGCCTAAAATAAGCCCGGGAATGATTGTTAAATGATCTTCCAACTTAACAAGCCACGTTAATTTTTGGTGTTCTCGCAGGCGATGAGTCGCCATCCATACAGAAAGGACCAGAACGGCGGAAAGAATGATATAAGCAAAAGCAACCGCTGTCGTCATTTGAAAAGCAATCGTTTGCTGAAGGAATAAGGCAAATTCATGGAACCAATGAAGCACCGCGAGAGTGGCAGCCCAGAAAGCGATGGCCCGGATAGATCCCCAGAACAGACCCACCTGTTTCGCGGCAACAATTCCAACGAATAAAGCAAACACAGTAAAAAGATCCATCCCGTTGAATGGGTGCGACGGAATCGATTTAATCATGGATATCCATGAAGAAGCTGTTTTGGAAGTTGTTTTTTCTGGAACTTTCGGTTGCAAAGGTTTTTCGTCCCCTTCTGAAAACAATTCAGGAGAGTTTTGTGAAGACGAAGAGGAAACTCCTGGCAAGATGATTTCTGTCGGTTCAGAAGATTCGGTAGGCTGAGTGGGTTGAACGGGTTGAACGGGTTGAGTAGGTTGTGCAGCAACTGGAGGAGACGATGCGGCGTGAGGTGAATCAGAAGGATCAAGAAAAAACAACGCGGAAAAAGCCAGCAACAGAATCGTCATCGCCGTTCCTTTGATCAAAAGTTTATTTCGGAGAATCTTTTTTAGGAACGATCCTTTGGATACTTCCTCTGCTGCTGTTTCGATCAGAGGTTCGTCCTTATCCTTAGGTTTCAGATAGAATTTGCTTTTGATGACTTTCTCTCCTTTTTCCAGGCGTTCAACAGCCTGAACGACTTCTTCCATAGTTTGGAGACGGTCGTCGGGCTCTTTTTTTAACATTTTATCGAGGAGATCACAGAAACCATCGCTTAAAGCTGGGTTTTTACGTTGGGGTTGAACGATTTGTTCGTTCATATGTTTGGCCATGACTTCTGCTGAAGAATCGCCGCGGAAAGGAGGATCTCCTGTGACAAGATGATAAAAGGTGGCTCCCAACGAATAAATATCTGTGCGTGCGCCCACATTTTTTGAGTTTCGCGCTTGCTCTGGAGAAATATAATAAGGAGTGCCAATGACGGATCCCGACATGGTCATGGAGGAATTATCGTTGGCTGATAGATTTTTCGAAAGTCCTAAATCGGCAATTTTGATCAACCCATCCTTGGTCAGCATGATGTTGGCTGGTTTTAGGTCTCGATGAATAATTCCGTGAGAATGAGCGTAGCTAAGCCCACGGGCAGCCTGTTTAAGCCAGGGCACTACTTTGCCTTCCTTTACTTTATCGTGAACTTCTAAAAAGTGGGTTAGATCCGTTCCGTTCACATATTCCATGATCATGAAATGCGTTTGATCTTCCTCTCCACCCTCGTAGACATGGATAATATTCTCGTGCTGAAGAGAGGCGCATAACTTGGCTTCATTAATAAACCGTCGAATGAATTCCTCCTGAGATGCCCATTCTCCAACTAAAAACTTGATCGCTACCTCTTGATGAGTTGTTGAGTGTTGAGCCAAGTAAACCATTCCGGATGCCCCCGTTCCCAGGAGTCGAACGAGCGCGTAATCCCGAATCATCGTTCCAATCAGAGGATCCTGTTTTTCCATAATTAAGAAAGCCTACTGCCTGCTTGTCATATAACTTGCCAAATTAGCATTGGCAAGTTTAGTTATATCTGCATCATGTCAGATTTTCCTAAAATACACAATCCTAGCCACATAAAAATAAGCAGCCTTTTGTTGCTTTATTTGATCGTCACGTGGGCCATCTCATCTCCAACAGAGAATCGTGTTCGTGTCGTTTGCGCTTCAGATCCACAGCTTGTCCATTTATTTGTGCCAGATGCCGATCGAGTTTGTAAACTTTTTAATAAGGCTTTCATTCAATACATGAATTGCGGAACCACGGCTGAAGCATGGAAAAAACTCGTTCTACCAACAGACCGAGTTGGAATCAAAATACATACCTTACCGGGTTCTGTGATGTCCACAAGAATGGTTTTGGTCGAGTGTGTGATCGATGGCTTGGAACAGGCCGGCGTTTCTCGTGAACATATCATTGTTTTTGATCGTTATGCTCCGCAAATGGAAATGGCTGGCTATTGCACAGGCGTGCGTTCTGATGGGGTTCAGATTATGGCGACGGTTCCTTCCGCAGGATACGATCCAGATCAGAGTATCGATTCTTCTCTCCCTGGCAAACTTGTTTGGGGGGATTATGAATTTAAAAAGGACCCTTCAGAAAAAGAAAATCAAATCAGCACGAAATCTTATTATTCACGAATTCTTACTCAGCAAATTGATAAAATGATCAATCTTGCCGTTCCTATGGCCGATCCTGACCTTGGATTTTATGGCTGCCAATTAAGCGCCTCGCTTTCTCTGGTGGATAATTTCCGAAGATTTCATAAACCAAGTTTTACACGAGAAGATTCCATCGTCGAAATTTTTTCTAACGCAACTCTTCAAAAAAAGTGTGTCCTTCACGTTCTTGATTCATTGATCGTTCAATTTGCTGGGGGCCCGTCTTTTGAGCCACAATATTGCTGGCCACATCAAACCATCTATATCAGCCAAGATGCAGTCGCATTGGATACCCTAATGCTTCAACAAATCAATCAACGCCGTCCGAAAATGGAATTGCCAGAAATCAAAAACGAAGTCGCCTATCTCAAAGCTACCGCAGAAGCGGGGTTGGGAGTAGGGGATCTATCCCGGATAGAAGTCGTGGATGTAAAACCCTAAATTACATTTGACGATTTGGATTTGTTCAACGATGATGGGGCTGGGGTGAAATCTCGGATTATGAAAAAACATCTTTCGAATCTTGCAAAAAAGGGAGAACAACTTTTTTGTGAAGCATGGAAGGCCGCTTCAAGGCCACTCTCTTCTTTTGCTCCATCAGAACCGTGCAATCGCCCGTTGTGTCCCGCTGGAATTTTTGCCTTGGCAAAGCTTCCTTGCGGTCTTTGTGTGATGGTCAAGGCGCTTGATCTTGCTCACGATAAAGCAGAAGAACTTCGTCGGATGGGAATTCGTGAAGGCTCTAAAATTTCTTTGCTGACAAGTCACGATCCCATGCTTGTTCTGGTAGAGAATAGCCGGATTGCGATGAGTCATACATTGGCGCGTCATGTTAAAGTTCAGGCTTTACACTTATAAGGGTTGATTCCATGCCGTTTTTGAGTGAACTTCGGATAGGACAAAGCGGTCGTATTGTAAGGTTTGACGAAAAATTGGCTGATGCTCAACGGTTCTTAGAGATGGGTCTCACGCCTGGGGCTCAAGTTAAAGTATTGAGATTTGCTCCCTTGGGTGATCCGATAGAAATTTTAGTTCGTGGAACGCATCTTAGTTTACGCAGATTAGAAGCTGCGATGATTCAACTAGAACTTTTGTGATGAGTTATGTTTGAAACTGATATTCCTCATATTGCTTTAGCTGGGAATCCAAACAGCGGAAAATCCACGATCTTTAATGCTCTGACAGGATTGAAGCAGAAAGTGGCGAACTATCCCGGTGTCACTGTCGAAAAAAAGGAAGGGATCATCCAGTTGGAAGGGATAGGAAAGGTTCATTTGATTGATCTTCCCGGAACTTATTCCATCAGTCCACGTTCACCAGACGAAGAAGTGGCTCATGACATTTTATTGGGGCTAAGAAAAGATACGCCCTCCCCCAAAGTCGTGGTGATTGTCGTCGATGCCAGTAATTTAGAGCGCAACCTCTTTTTTGCGTCCCAGTTAATGAGCGCTGGCAAACCCATTGTGATTGCTCTCAACATGATGGATTTAGCGCGTGCCACGGGTTTTCTAATCGATGTCGATGCTTTATCTCGAGAGCTGGGAGCGCCTGTCATTCCTATGAGCGCCCATCGAGGTCAGGGGTTTGCTGAATTAAAAGCAGCTATTAGCCAACAATTGCGAACGCCTTCCTTGCCGCTGGATATTATTTTGCTTTCTCATGAAGTTTCTAAGTTGGCAGATCAGGTTTCTCAGTCGCTGATTTCCCAAGAATTAGTGAGCAAAGAATCTGCCAAAGGAGAAGCCATTCGGCTGATTAGTTCTGAGAAAGTGCTGTCGCATCCGCGTTTCGCGAAGGCGAATAAAGAATTAAGAGAAATCGTCGAGTCTGTTCGAAAAAAATTAACTAAAAATGAAATCTCATGGAGCGCGTTGGAAGCCGAGGCGCGTTATCGATGGATCGAATCGGTGCTCAAAAAGGTAAGTCAACCACGTGAAATTCCCAGGTCGATCAGTGACCAGTTGGACGGATTTCTGATTCACCGTGTTTTTGGGCCAGTGATTCTTGTGACAGTGATGTTGGTTGTTTTTATGTCGATCTTCAATTTTGCGCAGATTCCGATGGATATGATCAGAGATTTCTTTGAATGGTTGGCAAAGGTCACACTAAAAGTTCTCCCCGCAGGTTCTTTGCAAAGTTTGATTACCGATGGGATGATTGCGGGTGTGGGAAGTATTTTGGTTTTTTTGCCTCAAATTCTCTTATTATTTTTCTTCGTTTCATTATTGGAAGACACGGGATACATGGCGCGTGTGGCGTTTATCATGGATCGCGTGATGGGTAAAGTGGGGCTTCATGGAAAAGCATTTATTCCGATTCTTTCCAGTTTTGCCTGTGCGATTCCTGGGGTGATGGCCACCCGAACCATCGAAAATGCCAAAGATCGGCTTGTCACCATTCTGGTGGCTCCGTTGATGTGTTGCTCGGCGCGATGGCCAGTTTATTTTCTGATTGCCGGAGCTTTTATTCCTCATCAAAAAGTCCTTGGTTTTATTCCTCTACCGGCCTTGGTCATATTGGGAATGGTCCTTTTCGGAGTGGTTGCAGCAGTGGTAATGGCTGGGGTTTTTAAGAAAACAATCATGAAAGGTGAAACGCCCTCTCTGATCCTTGAGCTTCCTCCTTATCGGGTTCCTATGATTCAAGCCATTCTTCGTGTGATGTGGGAACGCGGCTGGCTCTTTGTCAAGAATGCAGGAACGGTGATTCTTGCTATTTCCATCGTTCTTTGGGCATTAGCCAGTTATCCAAAAAAAGAGGGAGTAACCCCCGAGGAACAAATCCAACACAGTTTTGCCGGTCAACTTGGACGCGTGATCGAACCCGTGATCGCTCCTCTTGGTTTTGATTGGAAAATAGGAATTGCGATCATTGCCAGTTTTGCAGCAAGAGAGGTGTTTGTCAGTTCTATGGGAACGATTTATGGAGTGGCCGTTTCGGATACAAACGAATCCGTGGATCTTCAAACCCGACTTCGTCAAGAAAAAGATCCTGCGAGCGGCACTCTGTTTTTCACTCCGTTACGAGCGGTAAGTCTGATGGTCTTTTATGTTTTGGCCATGCAATGTATGAGCACCGTGGCGGTTGTCAGGCGTGAGACCAATGGATGGAAATGGGCATTGTTTCAATTAGGATACATGACCGGATTAGCTTGGATTTGTAGTTTTATCGTGTGGCAGGGAGGTCGAATGATCGGATGGCATTGACGAAAAAAATTGAAAACAAAGGATTGTTCGGTGATATTGCTGGGTATGACAATCGAAGTTCAGAGTTTATTTGTTTTGTTCATCATCATCTCTGCCACAAGCTGGTTAGTGTGGAAATGGACACGAAAAAAGGCAGGAAAATGTGGATCATGCGAATGCAGTCATTCGGCAGTAGGAGTCTCGAAGGACAGACCTCCTGATGCGTAGGGTGTATTTTTGAAGGATGAGGAAAAGAAGATAAGCCGCTTTTTGTTGTAGCCGCAGGCGTTGACCGCGGTCCCGATCTTGATAAAGAACCGCGGTCAACGCCCGCGGCTACAAAATCAGCTTACCTTCTTGGTTAAAAAATTACGCGCTCCAATTTTTTTAATTTTTTTCTCGTAAGCAATGGCTTCTTGACGGGTGGTAAATGTTTTTTGGTAAACAGATTCCCAAGGACATCCGTTAGAAGTGAAAGTTGATCCACCCGTATTGTGACGTTTTAGTCTCGCTGTCAGGTTATCAGTATGACCTGTATAAAAACTGGAAAGTTTTCCAGAAAAAAGAATGTAAGTCGTAAAAATTTTCAATTGATAAAAAAATCTAAGCCGCCTGTCGTGAGCAAGCAAAGCGCGTCGAGTGGTGCCCGAGACAGGATTTGAACCTGCACGACCTTGCGGCCACTAGACTCTGAATCTAGCGCGTCTGCCAGTTTCGCCACTCGGGCTTTTTTAAAATGTATTCTTTAAATCGCTCTGAATCTAGTCCCCTTTTAGGGGACAGGCGCCTGTGGCCCTTTATGGGCCATCTGCCAGTTTCGCCACTCGGGCTTTTTTAAAATGTATTCTTTAAATCTCTCTGAAACTAGTCCCCTTTTAGGGGACAGGCGC
>CAYVFJ010000211.1:0-6655 GCA_964450905.1 uncultured Verrucomicrobiota bacterium | reverse complement strand
TAAAAATATTTCTCGGTCTACGTTGCCCCCAGACAAAACAACAGCGATTTTGTGTCCTGTAATGTAGGCACGTTCTTTGATTGCGGCTGCGACAGTAGCCGCTCCTGCTCCTTCGCTCACGTTATGGGTACACTCAAAGATCGTCCGCATTGCAACGGTGATTTCGTTATCGGTAACTTGAACTATTCTATCTACACCTCGCCATATGATTTCCAAAGCATCCGGTTCCGGTGTGCGAACGGCTATACCATCCGCAATTTTTGTAGTGACAGGGTATTCGATAACTTTTCTTGCAACAAACGAGTGAGCATATGCGGGTGCGCTAGCAGAAACAACTCCTACGATCTTGGTTTTGAGTCCCAATCCATCTCTCACAGCAATCATTCCACAAATGCCAGATCCAAGACCAATGGGAACATAAGCCGTGTCAATGTCTGGCACTGCCTGGAATAGTTCCAAGCTAGACGTAGCCACACCGGTGACCAATAGAGGATGGAAAGGTGGCACCATGTGGAGATCTCTCTCCAGCGCCAGAGCTTGCGCATGTTCGCGTGCGGCTTGAAAATCTTCCCCGTACTCAATGAGGTTGACTCCTAGAGCGCGCATAGCGGCGTTTTTCTCTTTGCTGTTATGATGAGGCACAACAATGGTAACAGAGATTCCATAGCGACTTGCGGCCAGACCGACAGATTGACCATGATTCCCTCGTGTAGCGCTAATCACTCCCTTTGGTCTTGGAGTTGATTTAGCTACTTCCTTCAACATATCTGCTGTCATGATTATAAATCAGTTGAGTGGATTACTCCATTTGAGACCGGAGAATCTTGCAAATCCACTATCTGCAGATAAGAACTCGCTGTTAATTGCTTGAAGCACTGGGTTATTTTCTAAAGTTAAGATGCCGTCTCTTTTACAAAACACAAAGCGTAGAATTTATCTTCCTGGTTTTAATTTTTATCATCTTTTTTACCTAAATTTTGTTCAATCTCTTGTATAAGAAACGGCAAGTTAGGTTCATGAAAACTTATGCCAGGAGCTGGAATACGGTTTTGTTTGATGTTTGGTAAAATATGTTTGTGATGCGGAAATGTTTTAGCTAACCCCGGGTTTTCGGGATGAGCAAATGGATCGTACCAGACAACTTTTTCTTCACCACGATATATCTCATAGCTATAGTTTCTAATTCGATTTTCTTTTAAATCAATGAGCTCCCAAACATCTAGCGTCCAAATATTGTCAACAGTCAATTTCCCTTCTAGTTTAGCTAAAGTTGCTCCAATACGAGCCAATACGATTTGAAAAGATGAAATTGATGGGAACCGTTCAGGTAATGAATAAACAAACTGACTGTACTCTTCATAACTACCAATAGACATTTGTATACAACATCAAACTGTTTGCGGAGTTAGAGCCAAAGCAGTCCACCCTTGCTTTTCACGAAGTTCACGCAGATGTTGATACAATGCATTGCGATAATGCTGTTCGCGATCTGAACGTGTTTCATACAAGCCTACCCATTGAATAAAATCACGTGTTTGTTCAATTTCTCCGGCTTGGTAAAGACGATAGAAATCCTCTGACAATAAACCGTAAGTTTCTTCAAGTTTAGCCAACGGTTCATTCAAAGCATGAATATCAATGATGATTTCAGAAAGACACATACAATGGGAGTGTAAACGATGCTTATTTGAATCGCAAGATCGATATCTTCTTTTTACATGTGCCCGAAAGTTTACAGCTTAAACACCAAAAGTAAGTAAGATCTGCTCTACTGTAGATCATTTCTTGCTCAAATTCCTTTGCTCTTTTGCTGCAATATTCAACCATCAAAGGTTCTGTATAGGCTAATGACTTATCTAAGGGTACTTTTCCATAAAAAAGCTTTTCGTTGGTTGTAATCCTCAAAAAACTGCTCCACACCATATCCGGTAACAGAAACAAAATCGAACCGCTCACCATCTCTGAAACAAATTCCGAACAAGATGAATGTTCAATGGCTTCCTCGCGAAAGGCGTAAATGAGAACATTAACATCAGGCAAAACCATGCTTTCCCTCTTTTAACACTGAGTAAATTTCCCGTCATCATCGATTAAATCTCGTACGGCACGATTATTGTTTAGATCCACCCCAGGACGTGTGCCGCCTAAATTATACGTTGGAAGTTTAATCTTCTTCTTTTTGATTTTTACAAGTTGAGGTAAAAGGCGTGCTCGCAATGTCTCCTCCACAAATGCTGTGAGACTACGCCCGCAATGGGCTGCTTCGGCCTTGGCCTGACGTAACAGATAATCATCAAATCTTAAAGTGGTCCTCATCCTGAAAATGTAGAATATGACATATTTATGTCAACCACTAAAAGTGGATTGAATGAAGTTCTGCCATCCATGAGATTTAAGATTTACCATAGACTTTTCTCTTAAGCATGCGCGCTACTTGCATACGTGTTCTTGGGGAGACATAGCAAGGCATTGTTGAATATCCCAGTCCATAGCAGATTTAAAATCTTTTGATTTATTTACGATTCGCTCTATACCTCATTTTGTATGTTTTTCATGTTTCCTCATGATTGTCGAATAGAGTTTTTAGACGGAATCTGATGGGTCAATCACTCGCCCGATAAATAAAAAGCTGCCGGTGCGACAATCACGAATCAAGAAAAGAAAAGGATGGTCGGCACGAAAAATAGTTGGCGGCGATGCGATTCCAGCTTCTGCTGTTTCAAAAGCTGTGATCGCAACGGCTTCAGCGCCTTCTTCATGAACCTCAATCAATGCCCGGTGAAAAATCTTTGAAAATAAAAGTGGCTCGGCTTCTTTCTTTCTACCATACATGCCTGTAAAATCAGCTTTTTGAGGATCAAACGCATCGTGGATTCCCATTTCTAAAAGGATTTTTTCCAACTGAAATTCGGAAGATATTTTAAATTTAGGAAGGATTATTTCTATTTCCTGCCAGGATAACTTTGAAATCCAATGATTTAATTCTTTGTGAACAAAAGATTCCTCAAGAAAAGCAATGCCATCTCTTTTCTTTGGCAAAAAAATAATCATCGATAATGCGTCACCATTATAGGGTAGCTCAAGCACTTGAATATCATTTGTCTCCCCATATTTGAACGTGGCTGTTTGATGCATCATAGGAATGTTTATTTTCTTTTTCTCCGTCACAAAAAAAGGCATTTCTTTGGTCTGCTCTTTTTCAAACGGGTTTGCCCAATTTCCTTTGAAATAAACGGCGCTTACCAAAAGCAGTCGTTCAAGAGAATCCAAAGCATGAGGCGAAATTAAATCTTTAATTTTATTTTTTGTTTCTTTTTCCACCCAAAGGTTAATCTCCAAACGAGTTTTTTCTAGTTCATTGATAAAATCAACTTCCTTAAGCCCTGTTCCATAAAATCTTTGTGTAAGATCTAAAAAGCTCTGAAGAAATCCATTCCCTTTTTGGCCAAAAAGCGCATGGGCGAAGCTGAGTTGATAACTCACATCTTTCTTTGTTCCTTTTAATTCTTGAGTGAGTTTTGCGAAAGCAGAATGTAAACGTTCATCGATCAATGGAAAATGGAATGTCTCAGCCATTTGTTCGGCTGTTTTGCCCTGAGCTCCAGCATAGATCATCGCAAACGCGCTTGAAATATTGTAGGACGCAAAAAAAAGGTTTCCGTCTTGTTTTTGCAATCGACGATAAAGATCGACCGCAAATTGATTATTCGATTCAACGACATTCTTAATGTCCTCCTCTTTGATTGAAGTGGTAGTCATAAGAATATGAGAATATAAAAATGAAATTGAAGCGAAAAGCGATATCCATTTGTAACACATGAAAAACAATGATTTCTTCTCCGTAAAATTTTTAGTTATGATACATTCATTCCTTATGCTAGAAAATCATTAAATGAATTCATCCACTTTTGGAAAATCTTTTAAAAGTTCGTTCGACATCCAAACAATGTTTGTGCTTCTTTGTAAGGAAATAAGTGAAATTCAATGGTCAAAAGGCGAGAGCGAATATGACGGGGTTTATATCCGCGGTTTTACGGATGACGGAACAAAAATTCGAATTGTAGCTTATAAAAATTCTTTTGAAGTGGAAGTTTATTCTCAAGCTTCTGAAATCTCGATGCAACCTTCAAATCAGAAAAAACAATCATTTTTGACCCTTTTAAATTCCAAAATCCTTCCGGCAATCAAAGCTCAAGATGTGAAAGATGAATGTTAAAAAGATTTTTTAGGACTATAATAAAGCTCATCTTATGAAATCTAATCCTGACATTATTTATGATTCTAAAGTGGAGGGAAATATCGTGGTTACCCGCGCGGATGCGGCGATCAACTGGGTACGAAAAAATTCTTTATGGCCGATGCCTTTAGGTCTTGCCTGTTGTGCCATCGAATTGATGGCTGCAGGCGCGTCTCGCTTTGATATCGCGCGGTTTGGCGCTGAAGTCATGCGATTTTCACCGCGTCAGGCCGATCTTCTCATTGTCGCAGGAACTGTGACCTACAAAATGTCACAAGCTGCCAAGCGAATCTATGATCAGATGCCTTCTCCGAAATGGGTGATCGCCATGGGCGCTTGCGCTTCCACAGGTGGGATGTATCGAAGTTATGCGGTCCTACAAGGGATTGACCAGATTTTACCAGTGGACGTTTATATTTCCGGATGTCCACCTCGTCCTGAAGCGCTCTTGGAAGGTCTGATGAAAATCCAACGCAAAATCGAACAGGAACCTTCGTTTCAAAAATTGAAAGTTGCTCGCTGAAATTATTTAATCGGCGGTCCCTTTAACCAATCAAAGTTGATTTCAGAATCGTTGTAGGCGATACGAATTTCGTCTTCAGGATTATAAATGTGAGAGGTGATATAAAAGAGGTTCGACGGTCCTTGAACGACCTTACAACCATGTGCAACGCCTGGTGGAATTTTAAGAACTTGTGGGGATTGGAAATCTCCCATCAGAAAATCCATGGTTTGTTTATAAGTCGATGATTCTGGACGCATATCGCACAAGCCTATCCGCAAAACACCTGTGGCGACATACCACCAATCTGTTTGAATCCGATGAAAATGCCAGGCTTTGATCACTCCCTGATACATGAGAGAGTGACTCCACTGACCGAATCCTTCCGAGAAAAAATCGTCTGTTGTTCGAATGATTTCTCGAAAAAAGCCGCGTTCATCTAAGTGGGTTTTAAGTTCTTTAAGAACAACCCCGTTCATTTGAATATTCATCCTAAGAAGAGCAGTTAGAAGCTATCACCGCAGTTGCGGGACAGGAAAGTTAAAAATGAGAAGTTCATGGATCCCAAATTTCTAACTTCCAACTTCTCATTCAAGTATATGGACTATCAACTATCCGTTGTCATTCTTTTATTGCGTATAAAGAAAGCCGTTACCCGTGTTGGCAGGATTTGGAGGGGTAGGATAAGAGATTCCTGTTTGAGTAAAACTCGGCGCTAAACCACCGCTCACAACCGAACCTGCGCTTGGAGCATACACAAGATATCTTGTGCCATAAGCAGGTTGAAGCGCGTTTGCCCCAGTATTATTAACGAAAGTTCCGCCTGTCACTAAGGTTAAACTCGCTCGATTCGTCCAAAATCCTTTCAAAGTTCCATCCAAAGTAATCGAAGCATTGCTGCCCGGAGCCAGCAACGTCAACGCATCGTAAAAAGTAGCGCCTGCGGAATCAACGGTGATTGCTCCGTTATAAGTGTTCGATCCAATGGTAATCGAATTGAATCCTGGATAAAGCGAAGCAATCTCTGCAGTTGTTAAATCTAAAACTGAAGACGAACCGCTATCCGTTCCACCCAAATGAACGGCTTGAGTTAAAGTAGCAGGTTTGATGGTTAAATTCGCGCCGGTCCCCCAAGCTTCAGGACCACCCGCATAGTTTGCCGTATCATATTTCACTCCAAAAAGATAACCTGTAAGGCCTTGACTTAATCCAGGAGCGTTCAGATTCACTTCATCACCAATCAAAGTAATATCTCCAGAAGCATCCCATCGACCTTGATAGGAAGGTCCATAACCAAGGGTGCTGGACTTACTACTATTGATAAGCGCTAGAGTGAGTGTTCCTTGCAGTTTATCTGTTTGCAAGGTAATGGCGCCTGGTTTACTTACCGTTCCTGATAAAGCAGAACCCGAAAGATTGATGATATCACCCACGATCACATCGCCTCCCGTCGAATGAATCGTGACAGCTCCCCCACTTCCTGCAGAACCAGATCCTTGAGCCGTTACGCTCACATCAATTCCTTTCGAGATATTAATTATTCCACCCGCAGTGATGGTCGTACCGCCGCTATTTCCAGCATTGCTGTAGGAAGAACTTACACCTGACCCAATAAATTCTCCTGTAACACTGCCTTGAGGCGCGCTCATCATCACAGAACCGGTGGATCCAGCGCTGCCAGTACCATCCCATCCGCCTACCGACCATGTCCAACCTTCTTTAAATTGGATGGAACCCGTGCTAGCAGTATATTGGATCGATCCACCTGTTCCCGCATTGCCAACACTGGATGTCCCAGCCGCATCTGATCCAGCCCAAGCGGCTAAAGTTCAGAACTCCTGACCTATACTCCGTAATTTAGAGTAACAAGGAATTGAGATGATCCCTTTTTTCTGAAAAGATGGGGTCATGCCACA
>CAYVFJ010000210.1:0-3617 GCA_964450905.1 uncultured Verrucomicrobiota bacterium | reverse complement strand
CCGTTTTAAGATTTCCTCGTTTCTTGAGTTCTTCGATCTGATCTCGAAGAATGGCTGCACGCTCAAATTCTAGTTTCTCAGCCGCGCGTTCCATTTCTCCTTCAAGTTCGTAGATCAATTCCGTGATCTCAAAATCTCCATGCACTTCAGAAACCACACTTTTCTCGACCTTCCTGGCTTCTTCATAAATGGAAAGACTCTCTTCCAAAGCGCGTGTGACACTCTTCGGAGTGATGTGGTGAACTCGATTATGCTCAAGCTGTTTGGCGCGTCGATATTCCGTCACCCGTTGAAGCTCTTGAATGGCCTCCGTCATTTGGTCTGCATAAAGGATCACTTCTCCATGAATATGACGTGCTGCACGACCAGAAATCTGGATCAGCGATTTCTTGGAACGCAGAAAACCTTGTTTATCGGCATCCAAAATAATCACCAAAGATACCTCTGGCAAGTCCAGCCCCTCCCTTAAAAGATTGATCCCCACTAAAACATCAAATTCTGCTTTCCTAAGGCTCCGCAAAATTTCGACGCGCTCAATGGTATCAATCTCCGAATGTAAATAGCGAACACGGATTCCAATGTCCCTTAAGTAATCCGTCAAATCTTCTGAAGTGCGTTTTGTTAAAGTCATCACCAAGACGCGTTCTTTTTTTTCCACGCGCTCACGAATTCGAGCAATTAAATCATCGATTTGTCCCTTCAACGGTTTGATCGTTACCGGCGGATCAACAAGCCCCGTTGGCCGGATGATCTGTTCAATCACTTGAGGATTTTGTTTGAGCTCCCATTCTCCAGGAGTCGCAGAAACACAAACGATCTGCTTTTGTCTGGCAAGAAATTCCTCAAAGTTAAGCGGACGATTATCCAAAGCTGAAGGAAGACGAAATCCGTGTTCCACAAGAACTGTTTTTCGAGAGCGATCCCCGGCATACATGCCGCCAATTTGAGGGATCGTCGCGTGGGATTCATCCACCACCGTAAGAAAATCTTCTGGAAAAAAGTCGAGCAATGTAAAAGGAGGCGCCCCCGGGGCGCGTCCCGTCAAGTGACGAGAATAATTTTCAATCCCGCTGCAAAACCCCATTTCGAGCATCATTTCAATATCATAACTCGTGCGCATCTTCAGTCGTTGAGCTTCAAGCAATTTATTTTGGCTCTCAAACCATTGAAGCCGTTGCTCCAGCTCTTCTTTAATCGTTTCAACCGCTTTTTGAATTTTACTGTAGGGAGTCACAAAATGTTTGGCTGGGAAAAGAGTCACGAGGTTGCGTTCAGATTCCAGGTCGCCTGTCAACGGATCAAAGATGGTCAATCGTTCGATGGTCTCTCCAAATAATTCAATCCGGACTGCTTGCTCGGAATTGGAAGGATATAAATCGACCACATCCCCACGAACGCGAAATTTTCCTCGTGAAAAATCGATGTCATTGCGGCTGTACCGCATATCCACCAATTTGCTCAAAAGAGTCTGCCGATCCATTTCATTGCCCGCTTTAAGTTTCAGCACCATGCCTTCATAATCTTCGGGTGAACCCAGCCCATAGATACAGGACACACTGGCAACAATCATGACATCTCGACGTTCGAGGAGCGAACTCGTTGCTGAAAGACGTAACCGTTCGATTTCATCGTTGATGGCTGAATCCTTTTCAATATAGGTATCCGTTTGCGGAAGATACGCTTCGGGCTGATAATAGTCGAAATAACTGACAAAATATTCGACGGCATTTTCTGGAAAAAAGCTTTTGAACTCGGCAAATAATTGGGCTGCCAACGTTTTGTTATGAGTGATGACAAGTGTGGGACGCTGCAACTGAGCAATCGCATTTGCCACCGTAAACGTTTTTCCTGATCCAGTCACTCCTAGCAAAGTTTGACAAAAAGCATTTACTTTTAACGAATGGACAAGCTGCTGAATCGCCCGTGGCTGATCCCCACACGGTTGATAGGAAGATACAAGTTTAAATTCTGACACAGACATCCATTCTTCGTCCCTTATTTTTGCCAATCAAGCTCTTTTCTGTTATTCCTGTTATTTCGTAACTCTACGAAAAGTACCTTTTTCCTTGCGCTTTGATGATTCAAAGTCTTGAAATATATTTCTTCGTGCAAAGCATATGGAACATTTGATTCAATTTTTCAAAGCGGCAGGAATTTTTATGGTTCCGATGGTGTTCTGTTCTGTCATAGGACTTGCCGTGATCATTGAAAGAACATTTGCTTTACGTCGTAAACAGGTGATCTCAAATTCCATGGCTACCTTCGTTCATGCTTTTCAGCCAGGTGATGATATTCAGCGATTGTACAGTCAAGCTGTAGGAGATCATAGTGTTTTAGGGCGTATTGTTCAAACCGCTCTCTCACATCTGGATTCTCCAAAATCTGATACCATCGATGCGGTTCAAGTCAAAGCGCGCGCAGAAGCGGTTCGATTGGAGAAAGGATTGGTGACCCTCGAAATTATTGTCGGGATCGGTCCCTTACTAGGATTGCTTGGAACCGTATCCGGTTTGATCAGAGTCTTTGCGGAATTTGGTCGAGGTGGAGATGCAGCCATGGCTGAAGCCGCGGGAATCGCCGCGGGAATCGCTCAAGCATTGAATATGACAATCGCAGGTCTTGTCATCGCCATTCCCGCGTTGGTCGTTCATTCTTATTACACAAAACGTGTAGAAAACTATATGACAGAAATGGAAGGCGTTTGTTTAGATTTACTGGCCAAGCTTTATCGAAATACCGGTTAAGAAAATCGTGAAATTCTACGTCAAACCACGCCGAAGACCCACCATCATTGTGGTCACGATGATCGATGTTTTTTGTGTGCTATTGATTTTTTTCATTGTCGCCACCACTTTTCGTAAAAACGTGCCCGTCGTCAAAATTTCCTTGCCGGAAGCAAAAGCAGGCGTCTCTGTGAATCAAACCGAACCGGTCATTATTAGTGTGACCGCTGACGAAAAAATTTCGTTGGACGGAAAAGAATTGTCTCACAAAAAATTGGGAGAAATGCTTACGGAATTAGGAAAAAAATCTCCTCAACCTATCGTCGCTCTTCAGGCTGATAAAAAAGCTTCGTACGGATTGATCATCAAAATCATGGATGCCGCCAAAACCGCAGGTTTTGGTGAACTCCAGTCCTATATCGAACCGGAACCTCAGGGAACAAAAGAGCATTGAGAAAGCGGAAGATTTGAAAATAAATAGTCCGGTTTTTGCTAGCATCTCCTCAGATAAACCTTTCGGAAACGAAGCAAGCACCGTCTCCCGAGCAGCACTAAATGTGCTACGGTGGGGCATTGCGCGCTCGCCGGTTGCCAAGCAAAAGTCACTGAAGAAGGCGGCTTAAAAAAGTCGGAAGTTTTTGATAAAAACCAAAGAGAGAGAAGAGCTATGCCCTGAAGCGAACGATTTCGGCCCATTTCCGTGAGAAATCTCATTTGAATGGATTTTTAGAAGTCAGAACCGCTCTGAATGGACTCCGGAAAAAATTCAAAATTTCGAAATTGAAAATTTTACGCTTTTGGGACAGGCTCTAGGTAATAAAAATGCGCATTCTTATTCTCGGCTGCGGTTATATCGGTTCAGCGCTTGGAGAAAAACTTGTTCAAGAGAATCAT
>CAYVFJ010000209.1:0-4519 GCA_964450905.1 uncultured Verrucomicrobiota bacterium | reverse complement strand
CTGCACCCGTTCGTTTTAGAGCATGAACGTTATTTGATTCATTAATCATTTTCACTACGTAGCACTATACACTTCATTACGCAAATAGATTTATTGTCAAATTCAGGGGAAAGTAAATTTCCGTTTGTTCAGTCAGCGGAGGGTTTTTGTCTACCTGGTGTATGAAGCTCTTTAGAAATTTCAGGCAGCCAATTTATCTTTGTCTTGAATCGTTTGCGCCGCCGCATCCTGACAAGAAACCATTTGCCACAAGCCGATAACCGCGCAAAATAAAATCATTCCTCCAACCCACCTTTTGATGAAGTTCCATTTTTTCATATCACAAGTTGTAAGTCACAAGTTGCAAGTTGCAATTATATGATTTGAAGTAAATTCTGTTCACGGTTATAGTCCATTCGTGAATCAAAGTCCCTCAGATAAGGAAAAACCCGCTTTGTTGACGGCGATTCATAAGGTTCCCCTCTTATCTTTGATTTTTCGTCACCTGAACCCTCGACAGAAAGAAATGCTTTCCTTGTTGGAACACACCCCTGTTTTTTCTGATCTTTCGAAATCTGAGCTGACAGGCCTTTTGGATTTGTTGCATGAGCGAACCTTTGTTCAAGGAGAAACTATTTTTAAGGAGGGCGAACCGGGAACAGGATTTTATGTGATCTTTAAGGGTGAAGTAGAAATTGGAAATACGAACTCTCACGGAAAAGGTAGTGTGGCATGCATTGGTCCTGGTGAAGTCTTTGGGGAAGTCAGTTTTTTGGATGGAGGCGGGCGTTCCGCCACCGCCACTGCAACGATGAAAACAGAGTTGGTCGGATTTTACCGAACAGAACTCTTTAATTTACTTCAACACAAACCTGCCTTGGCATCCAAGATTCTTTTTTCTTTGGGTCGACAAATGAGTCTGCGGATGCGAGCCATGCTTCAACGGGTTCAATCATGAACCGTCCAGCTCCATCTTTATTTCAGGGCAGACAATTCAGCAAATGGGTGAAGCTCGGAGTTCCCTCTCTTGGCATTTTCTTATTCTGGTTGCTTCATCATGAAGTTCCTATTCTTTTTAATTCCTTGATGATTTCTGTTGGGCTTTATTACGTTCTCAATCCTTTGGTCGATTTTATGGAATCTCATTTCATTCGGCGCGGGTTGGCTAGTTTCCTCGTGCTCATCGGGTTCATTACGATCATGTATATGATTTGGCTGAGATTTTTGACTTTTAGCTCAGATCTCGGGGCAAAGGATCTCGACTCCTTCCAGGGAAACTTAAAGTCTACCGCGCAAAAGATTGAAGAATGGCTCCATAAAGAAGTAAAAACAAGAGTCCCCGCTTTGAAGCGCTTGATTGAACCTCAGACCAAGGTGATTTCCGCGGCTGAAGAAGGCATCAAAACGTCTTCCATCAAAAAAAGTCAAAAGGACAAGTCCCATCTTAAAGAAGCGCCTCCGGAGGAATCGCTGACATCCACACCTTTTTCGGAAAGGATTCTTGGTGTTCTCGGCAAATGGATCATGGAACACGCGCTTGATTTCGCGAAAACATTATTGGGTCTTCTTCCCAACCTCATTCTCATTCCTTACTTCACTTTTTTCTTTTTGAAAGATGGCCGATCTTTCAGAAAAAATCTGATCGAATGGATTCCCAACCGCTATTTTGAGCCGTCTCTTAAATTTTTTTATGAAATGGATCGGCGAATGCATGCTTATCTTCAGAGTATGCTGCTGGATTGTTTTCTTGTGGGTTTGCTGGTTGGAATGGGCAGTTATTTTGTGAGGGCGCCCTATCCTATTGTCTTTGGTTGTATAGCATTTTTATTGAATAGCATTCCTTTGCTCGGACCCTTGATCTACGGCGTTGTCTGTTTAATCATTACCATCGGAGCTGGCTCTTCAACGGAAGTTGTCTTGGGATTTTTGATGGTATTTCTTCTCAGCCGTTTATGTGACGATTTTATTTTTGCCCCTACTGTTTACGGAAGAAGTCATCAACTTCATCCTGTGATTGTGATTTGCGCGATTTTACTGGGGGAAACCGTGGCAGGCGCGTGGGGCATGTTTTTGGCGATTCCCATCATTTCAACCATCCTCTTAGGCATCAGTATCCTGCGTGAGATTTCTGTGGGCGAAGACGCTTTGACCATCCCTCATTCTCTGGCTCTACCATTCGGTTAGTGATCCTTAGAAAAGGAGATTCCCGCTTGCTTCAGACCGGTAGAACAGGCAGATTCAATTTTATGAGCAAACAATACAACAAAGAAATCAAACGCAAACTTCGTATCGCCTACTTAAAGCGCAAGAAAAAAGCTGTTTTATCAAAGAAAGCATAACTCGGACGAATTTCACTTCAGGAATGGTCGGCGATCACGGCTTGAACGGTTCTTTGCGCGGATAAAAGAACAAATGGAACTCCACCTCCCGGACGAGTGGATCCTCCCACAAAATATAATCCATTCACCTCTCTACAACGATTGGCAGGTCGTTCTATGCTGCTTATCGTGGAATGCAAGGCGTGCCCATAAATAGCGCCTCGATAAGTGTTATGTTGAGCCGCAAAATCGGCGGGTGAAACAATCTTTTCACAAATAATCTCATTTCGTAATCCGTGTAATCCCATTTTTTCCAATCGATCCAAAATCACATTTCGATAGGAATCGCGTCTTTGCTCCCAATGATGGTCGGGTTCAAGCGCGGGTGTATGCACCAAAACATAATAATTATCCTGTCCTGAAGGCGCCTGAGTGGGATCGGTGCGCGCAGAGATGGTCACTTGAATAGTCGGCTCCGCCGCAGGCCGTTTTTTTAGAAAAAGATCGTCAAATTCCGCGCGGCTATCTGAGGAGAAAAAGACATTATGATGGCTCAGTTTTTCGTAATATTTTTTGACACCCCAAAAAATCATAAAAGGAGCGCTCGAAAAAGGTTTTAAATCCAGTCGTCGATTCACATGATTTTGCTGTTTTTTAAAATGCAACAATCGTGACCAAACATGCATCAAATCTGCGTTGCCGATCACCGCATCCGCTTCCATGCGAATTCCTCCCCGAATGACGACCCCTGTTGCTTTCGGCTTATGAAAACCTCCCCGTTCTTCCAGGGAAATTTCCGAAACTTCAGCGTCCATCAAAAATTCTACCTGAAGATCGCGCGCGCATTTTTCAAGCGCCTCGGCCAAACGATAAATCCCTCCACGAATATACCACGCTCCTCCTTGAACTCTCATATAAGGGAAGATATTCAATAAAGAGGGCCCATGATAAGGCGAAGATCCATGACAAGTCGCGTAATGCGAAAAAAGTTGACGGACATGGGGGTCCTTAAAATATCGTTCGATCACTTCCGACATCGTTCCCGAACGGAACACTTTTGGTAAATGCCGTAATTGTTTCAAAATAGGCCATCTAAAATATCTCCACATATTTTCTGGAGGATGAAAAAGACAGATTTCACTCCACAACTGATAAATTCCCTTTGAATATTTCATGTAATTTTCCAAGGCTTCTCCATGATCTTTTTCGCGTCGGGCAATTTCGATCTGGAAATGATGAAAGTTCGACCAAGCATTAATGACCCTCCCATCCGGATAGAAATAACGACATCCAGGATCGAGCGGCATCAGCTCGATATAATCATCCATGTCATGACCTGCATACTCGAAGATTTCTCTTAGGACAAAAGGCATGGTGATGGTGGAAGTGCCCATATCCCATAGAAATCCGTGATCACTCTGAAACTCTAACTTTCCTCCCACACGCGTGTTTCTTTCCAAAACCTTCACTTTCCATCCCTGTTTTACCAGACGAATAGCGGCAGCCATTCCCCCCAATCCCGCTCCAATAATGATCGCTGTTCTCGACATATCCTGCCTTTTTTCTAGGGTAATCCTGTAAAAAAATCTTCATTCTCCATCTGGAGACCAAAATCAGATTCCAATTTAAGAAGCTCCCCCGTAGGACTCATCCATAATTTTAATTTAGAATTTCCTTCCAAACGAACATCCAATAAATAAGCATCCATCCAATCTTTCAGTCGATAGAGACGAGCGCTCAATGCTCTAACTTGCCAACCTTGCGCCATAGAAGTCAACATTTCTTGAGAAAATCCCCATCCATTTTCTGGTAATTTCAACATTTGACCAAGGATCTTATAAAAACCGCCCTGACGAAAATCATCCAGAATAAACTCTTTCTTTTCATTCCAATTTGGACTTCGAATTTCCAAAGTCACCTTTTTGGAATCCATGTCAAACGTCCCATAAAAATGGATCTCTTGAAAATGACCGATCAGATGGACATGCTCAAACTCATGGTTCGATTTCAAACGACATTTAGCTTCTAGATTCATTTTCGTTTTTTGTCCTAAAATGGGCATCGTGATTTGCAAAGAACTTTGCGCAAAGGATTTGATTCCCGGGGTAACACGCGTGGAAATGGTTCCTATGGCTTCTTCTTTCAACTGAATTTTCATCACAGAATAACTCTCGTTCTTTAAAAAACGATCGATGATATAAGATAAAGGCACCTGATGAAGT
>CAYVFJ010000208.1:0-2906 GCA_964450905.1 uncultured Verrucomicrobiota bacterium | reverse complement strand
TGAGAGGAATCGGCTCGCCAGTTTTAATGAGGTAATGAGAGAGGGTACGGAACCTGCTGAAGATTCCTCCGCATACCTCATAATCGAAGGTCCGATGTGAATCCGAATTTCGGATCCTCACCCAATGCGGGGAGCATTGTTGGATGAGAGGCCCACTTCCGCAAACCATTTCCCGGTCATCCGCGGCGATTCGTGAATGTGGCCATGCAATGTCAGCAAGGGCTGATTCTTTTCGATAAATTTGAAGATGGCCTTTGAGCCAACCTCGGCGCCGTTAGAACATTTATCCAAACCAAGCCGCGCCGGCGGCATATGAATCAGATAAATTGCTTTCGACATATCTTTGGGACGAACAAGCCTTTCCATCTCCTCTTCAATAGTCGGCAATGTTTTGGCATAGGAAAACCAGTTATTGATTTCCTTCCACTTGCCCTTTTCTGAAAGCACACCACTCCCAAATTGTTGCTGAAAAACATAATCGTCCGAATCCATCCGGCAGCGGTCCTTCAGACGAAACGGATAATCCGTAACCCAATTCATGCCAATAAATTCAAAGTCGGCGATTTCGATTTTGCGTTGGGCGATATTATGAACATTTGAGAATTGTTTACAGGTATCGTCGAACAGCGCATCAAAAGTTTTGAGGTCGTCGTTTCCCGGATAACAAAGATAGTGAATGCCGAGATCGGCGCAGGCGGCAAAATGTTTCTTGAGAGAACCCGTGATGAACTGATCTTGTTCAAACAGATTTCCATTTTTCGGGAGCATGTCGCCGCCGTTGATTATGATGTCTACGCCATACTCCTTGGCCAGCGTAACGGTTCTTTTGTACTTTGAGTGATGGCCATGTAAATCAGTGACGTAGAGGATTTTCATAATGGTTTGGTACCGCAGTCCCAATCTCACAACTTGTCTATATGCTCTTGGATAGATTTCAGCATCTCATAAAAATCCGGCTGGCCTTTGTAGTACAACGAAGCCGTTTCTTCATACATTTTCTTAAAATTTTTACGGACGATATCTTCTTTTAGGAGAAAAGCATCATTCTCAGAAATGTTCTGATTGTCAGCTTTGGGAAAGCGTTTCGCCTTGTGAGTTTTGTATTCCGGCGTTTCAACGAAATTTCTCACTTCAGGAATTTGAAGCAAGCAGTACACATCATAGTATTGACGCATGAAATTTTTAGGAGGAGAATCATCCGGCGATTCTTGATATTTTCTGAATTTCGTCGAAATTGTCTGCAACTTTTCCACCAATGTGTATCCAGGATGATAACAAGAGACCCCCAAAGCCCGATTATCTTCAAGATCAGCGGTTTTAGCGATGGCAAAATCGTAGGCCCAAGAGCTGATAGTGCGTGGCTCATTTGGCGTCACGTCATCGAATCCGACTTCCAATAAAATTCCATCTTTCAGCCCGCTTACGGAAGCGAAGTTTTTCTTGTAGAAAAGGCGAACCCCGCCGCTCCGAAATTTTGCGTCATCGAAATCGGGGTCACGTTGAATGTCGTCAATCCCGTCGATCCGAATCGTCTTGGTCAACCAATCGTAAAATGATTTTCTTTGATCCCTATGTGCCGCGGAGTCTTGGTTTTTTCCAGTCGGAACCTTCATGTCGGCCGGTGGTTCAATCCGAATATCCAGATCTTCGGAAAAACGGTGAATATAGCCATATCCCTTTGAAAGTGAGGTTCCGCCTTTCAATTCAAATCGCAACTTCATTTGTTGAAGTCCGTATAGACAGTGCATGACCCAGTAATCTTTTTCGATAAGTCCCGGAACGATCTCTAAATCCTGCGCTGTAATTCTTAACAAATCGATAAAATTAGGATGGTCGTGTAAAAATTTTTTTGAAGCCATGTTATAAATTCTCCGAATTTCTCAATTAAAAACCTCAGCGAAAAACTTCTTCGTACGAACACCGCCATAGTGACGCACAAATCTCGATAGAGATCCCTTATCAAGTGAGAGAGCCTTACGCTTCACTTTTTCTAAAACCTGATTTGTGTCCTCCGCGAGATTTTTTACATTGTTCACTAAATCGACCAGAAGGAATTCCGTACTGAGACTCTTCGGAAAATGCGGTTTGATCCGAAAATGAAAAACACGCCCATTCAATCTGAGACGGCCATGTCTCTTGTGATTATAGACGACGGATTCGTTGTAAAGCTGCGTCGTACCAACGCCCAATGCGTTGTAGTGATTGGGCGAGGTCAAAAGAAACCTATCGTCTTTTAAAAAAGTTCGGACGAGAAGCGTATCGTCCGCGGGAGCCGAACCGAATATGGTTTGTTTTGGGCACAAATAGAGCCCGCCGGAAACTTTGATAAGCGTTCCGTCGTCCGTTAATTCTTTGAGATGGCGATCAACGGCCCTCGACCACTGCATAAAATCAGCGCGTCTGTAAACTTGACCTTGCCGGAGGTGCTTTTTGACTGAATCTAATTTCTGCATGGTCTACCAACCTTAGGGTTTATTGTACCTTAATTACATCAAAATGTATGTATTTTAATTTAAAATTCATGCAAAAATTCAAATTCTCAGGTTTTAAAATCATGGGTAAATTCCTGGGTACGAGCTTCCGAATCCCTCGGACACCGTCCGTTTCAATCCGTCATCGATCTGTTCAAGTGATTGATTTCGCTGTACCCGAAAAACTCTATGGGTACAGCAAGTTATTGATATTTCATGGATTTAGCTCTCATAACCCGAAGGTCGTAGGTTCAAATCCTGCCCCCGCAACATAATAATAAAAAAACCCAGGTGCCGTAAGGAGCCTGGGTTTTTTTATTTGTTGCGGGGGCTGGATTTGAGGGGAGCTGGCCGCCAGCCATAAGGCTGGTGAGCGCGCGTGATGCGCGCGAAAGGCCAGCGAAGGGGAGGCTACGCAGCCGATGAGCGTGATGC
>CAYVFJ010000207.1:0-2987 GCA_964450905.1 uncultured Verrucomicrobiota bacterium | reverse complement strand
TTGATTTCTTATTCGCTTGAGATGTCTCATCGACGACCTCACGATCTTTGTCTTTCTCTGAGGGGTTATTTGAGGTCTGTATTGGATGATGAGACGATAAAATTGTTTTTGTCTTGGTTTGTTTATTTATCCCGTGTTGATCCTTTCCTTGTTCAAGGGTGATCGCCGTTATGCTCGAATTTTTTGGTGACCTATTTCCAAAAAACCAACCAACAGCTAATCCAACAGCAAAAATCATTGCCTTCCTTGTAAAGACCCTGAATTGCAACTCGCCCAATAAATATCCGCTTCCTTTTTTCTCCACAATTTTCACCTTTGTTTATTCGAATATGCCACGAATAAATTAAAGCTACAAGAATTTCTGTCCTTTCCTGTACATCCGAGTGATCATCCTAAAATTAAATAAAATGATTCTAAATGATCGATCTCTCAGAAGAAAATGGAACCGATGATGACAATGTTGCGCGGCGACCCATTCTTCATCTTGATAAAAAGCTTCTCTAAATTTGTTTGCTAGGCGATTTCTTTTGAGGTTTTCGCCGGGCATCTTCAATACACTGCTCCAAGTGATCGATCGCCATATTTTTAATTTGATGATGTCCAAATTTTGTCATCTCCATTCGCTGTCGAACGATTTCGGGTTTTGCCAGATTTTGACGAAACAATTCTTCAACGAACTCTAAGTCTTTTCCACGATGAGCGGTGAGCTTGGCAACCACCAAGTCGTGAACTTCGATGCACCAACCTATGGCATCATCGGTATTTTTGTTTGTTATCTTTACAAGGCGTTTCCCCCAACCCTCCGGCAATACGGCGGTGTTGGGACCAACGCCATCGATATAAAATCCGTGTGTGGTTTGAAATAGAGATCTATAACCAATAACATTTAACATTTCAGATTTTTCAGGTTTTTCAAGAGGATAAATGTCAATTTCTTCCGTAAATCGGGTAAGAAACTTACCTTCTTCGGGGTACTGTCCCAAGACTGAACAGGATCCTATGACAACGAAATCTCTTTCGCCGGTGATTTCTTTGGATGCTCGAAGAGCGTGCTCAAGCTGAGACCGGTCCATGAGCTTTGAAAATTGTCAGCCGTTCTTCTTCGGTCAGGATCCCACAAAAAGGCGAAGAGCTTCGAAGCCTGTCGGCGTCTTGCGTCTCGCTTAAAAGTAATCGGACGATTTCTTGAAGGCTCTTTTTAGAAAGAATTTCCTCCCACTCCTTAAAAATAGCCGAAGCAAACCCATTCCTTTCAAGCTGTAGTTCCATCCATCGTTTAAGATTAGATTTTGCGAGGGAAAGATATTCAGGATGTGTACGAAGCCTCTCCGCAATGATGGCATCCATGTGACGCGAAATCAACACAATCCTATCATGATCATTCTTTGAAGGATCAGGATAATAAATATCACCAAGTGACGGCTTTCTGTAGCTCATGCTTATAAGCTAGCACATAACAAGTTAACAGGAAAGTCCCGTTTTCAGCTTCCGTATTTTTGGAAAAATCTTCCACAGCAAATGTACAGGGACTAGGATCTCTCGTGCCAGTACGGTTGGAACAAAAACTAGGAGATCTTCCACCAGTATTAATGGAAAAAATCAAGTCGGCTTTGCGTCACGCTTTGAATTTATAATAAACAAGGGCAGACGCATCGGCTGCTGTTCAAAACGAAACTGAGAATTTCAATGGAAAGGCTGGTGCTTTAGTAATTCCAATATCCATAAAACGGATTTTTATTTTCATATGACAATACTTGGGTGACCCTCAGATTGTTCTAGTTGAACCACAATCTCTGGCTTTTGATCAAAAAGATTATTTTCTTCAGTCGGATCGATCGAAAGATCGTAAAGAGCCTTATGTCCTTCTGGATGAACCCCATCTTTTATGAAAATTAAGGTTAGTGTCTTAATTACTCAATCTATTCAACTAGATTTATAGGATGGATCGGAAGTTAGGGTTTGAGAATCCATTTGAAACCTTGGATTCACTGTGGGCATTGGAGTTGAAGGTTCCGGATTGTTTTCTCCATTTGGTTCATGGGCATCTGAGGCAGCCTTTTTCTTGTGGAACTTTACCGAAACCAGTTTGGAAATTCCTCTTTCTTCCATGGTAATTCCGTAAAGCGCGTCCGCCATGGCAATGGTGCGTTTATTATGAGTGATAATCACAAACTGCGAGTGAACCAGAAATCGTTCTAACATTTTTGTAAATCGGTTGATATTCGATTCATCCAAGGGCGCGTCCATCTCATCTAACACACAAAAAGGACTAGGCTTGACCATATAAATCGCGAACAACAACGAAACGGCTGTCATTGTTTTTTCGCCCCCAGAAAGCAACGCGATATTCTGCAACTGTTTTCCTGGAGGCTTGGCAATTATATCAATTCCACACTCTAGCGGATCACTTTCGTCCATTAAAATTAAATCGGCTTTACCGCCGCCAAAAAGTTCTTGAAAGACTATTTGAAAATTCTCACGTATTTTTTTGAAGGTTTCAGAAAACATCTCCCGAGTGGTCAGATTGATTTTACGCAAGATTTCCAATAACTGCTCCTTGGAGAGAACAAGATCTTCATGTTCCTTGGTAAGAAAAGCGTAGCGCTGTTCTAACTCTTCATATTCCTGAACGGCTTCGAGATTGACAGGACCCATGCTCTGAATCTTTTCTCGCAATTCCGCAACGCGAAGAGTTAATTCATGCCAATTCTCAAAATCCAGATAAACAGAAGTCTGCTCTCCGGGAGAAAGGACTGTTTCTTCGTCTTTTGAAATGGGGGGGAGAACATCTTCTGACGTTGATTTTTCTTCCGATGGTTTCGATCTAAAAGGCAATAAAGAGATCGTTGCCAAATCCATTTGATATTCACGCTGGATACGCTCTACGAGATGCATGAGGCCCGCGCGTTTTTCAGTCAATTTAACTTCGTGATCCGTCAGTTCTTTCTGAATCAAATCCACCTGGCGCCGTTGTTTCCGAAGGACTT
>CAYVFJ010000206.1:0-4760 GCA_964450905.1 uncultured Verrucomicrobiota bacterium | reverse complement strand
ATTCATTCTCGAAATTTATCAAGTTCTTTTCCGTCAAACTAAACTTTTCGAAAAAAGTTTGTGCCCGTGCCATAGCCCTACTGGAGCCTTGTTCCAAAAAAAATGGGCTTTGATCGAATGGTAAACCTTTATGTCTATACCATGACGCATTAGTCCATCACTTCTCCTGATGGATGCCGCAAAGCTCGCTCATCATTTACCAGACTCTTGGATCTGTTTCTCGAGTTTCCGAATACGCTCGATGAGATACGGTAAACGACGAATGTTCGCATGGGTTTTTAGGGCTTCTTTATGTTCCTGAGCCGGATAACCAAATACTGACTGTCCAACTGGGACATCGTGATTCACACCACTTTGAGCATAAAGAATGGCTCCATCGCCAATCTGAATATGTCCGACAGTGCCTACTTGTCCCGCAATTCGCACATTTTTTCCAATGACAGTACTCCCCGATATTCCTGCTTGAGCAGCGATCGCGGTATGTTCATCTACAATGACATTGTGAGCAATTTGAACGAGATTATCAATTTTAACGCCCTTTTTAATCCATGTCCTCCCAAAACGACCGCGGTCAATCGTCGTGTTAGCTCCGATTTCCACGTCATCATCAATCTGCACCATACCGACTTGCGGCACTTTCCGATAATGATCTTTTTCCCATTCATACCCAAATCCATCGGAACCGATCACAGCTCCCGAATGAAGAATCACACGATTGCCAATCACACAGCGCTCGCGAATCACCACATGCGGATAAATGAGACTTTCTTCTCCTACGCTGACTTCATGTCCAAGATATGCTCCACAACCCACCATGCTATTTGCTCCAATAGCTGTCCCGGACTGAATGACCGCAAAAGCTTGGATGGAGGCGGTAGGATGAATCGTCACATTTTTTTCAATGAAGGCGCTGGGATGAATTCCAGGTTGAATGGGATATAACTTTGGAGATGCCAATGCGACAATTTTTCCGAAGGCCGCGCTCGGTTGATCCACGCGTATCACGGTTTGATTTTTTGGAACTTCGATATGATGTCCCAGTAACACAACGGACGCTTTGGTCGTAACCAAAAGCCCCACATAACGCGGGTGTTCCAAAAAGCAGACATGTCCAGGCTGTGCCTCACGGAGCGCGGCGACTCCTGTGATGATTAAAGCGGGATCTCCTTCCAATTTTCCTTGGACAAGATCAGCAAGTTCGGCTGAAGTTTTTTGCAAGGCGAATCTTACTTCTTAGGATCTTTTAAATCCTTGGGCTTATCTTTACCGTTCGCGACAGGAGGAGTGGTGGTTAAAGCGGAAGATGGCGGTGTCGTTCCGGAACCTATTGGCGCGCTGGCATTCAAGGTCTTGACAATATCTGCCGTGATATCCAGAGATTCCTGAACAAAAATGAAAGGAGGCACTCCGCTGGCGGTAAGGCCTGCTCGATCAATCACGAGAGTGTATCCTTCGCGTTTAGCCTTTTCATTCACCACTTTCAGGATTTCATCGACAATGGTCGTTCGCATCCGATATCTTTGCTCTTCTAATTCTCTCCTACGGGTATCAATACTCTCTTTCAGACGAGTGACTTGACGTTGAAACTCGTCTTTCTTGATTTCAACTGCTTTAAGTTTTTCCTTTCTTTTCTCTTCTGTAAAGACTGGATTTTCGGAATCTTCCACTAATTTTTTTCCGTCTTCCTGAAGTTTTTTAACTTCGGTTTCAAGGTCTTTAATTTCTTTCTCGTAAGTGGAGGTGCGATCCTTGAGTTCTTCTTGGGCCTTTTTGGTTTTGTAATATTCATCAAAAGCCTTGGTCATGTCCACCGCGGCTATTTTGAACTGTTGCGCGCCAGCCCAAGAAGGCAGAAAAAGGATCGCGCCGATGGTGAATAGAGTTTGTAGAGATAATTTCATAAATATATATTTTTATTTTGGATAAGGTTAATTGCCAAATTGCGTGGTTGTGCTGAAGCTGAATTGACCGCTTCCATCACTGAACTGATCATGTCGAATTGGCCAGCCATAGTCCAGATTAATAGGCACTCCTGGTCCGCCCAAAGGAAGATTTAAGCGTAATCCAATTCCTGCTCCAACACTTGGACTTGTAGCTCCCCAATCATAAGCTTTTTCCCATACTTGTCCTCCATCCACCCATGTGGCAAAACGCACGCGTTCGATCACTGGAATGGAATATTCCGTCTGGAGATAGGCCATCGTCTTGCCTCCAAGAGACTCCCCGCCCTTGGAATCTTTTGGACCCAAATCACGATGAGGAAAGCCACGCACGCTTCCAGGGCCGCCTAAAAAAAGTTTGTCAAAAATAGGAACGCGATCTCCGTCATTCCATTGTTCCACCACGCCTGTTGCTCCATTAAAGGAAAGAATATTTTTCTCCCACCACGGCATGGTAAAATGAATCTGCCCGTCAAATTCCAGTTTATAAATTTCCGTTTCTCCGCCCAGCGCGGGACCTCCGGCCACTTCTCCCACAAGATCCAAACGGTAACCTCTGCTTGGCAAGATGAGAGAATCGCGTGTATCGCGCGATAAACTTCCATTTAAAGAGCTTCTTGTGCGCGAGCCTTTCTCCAGTTGAATCAGCGGAGATGCTGTTGAATCAATATCAAACAGTTCAATCTGTTCAAATTTATACATGAGATTGGCACGATTGAAATGCTGTTCATCAAGCGCTTTGCTCGTTCGGATATCAAATCCATAACGTCGTTGATTATAAAGATTGCTCAGATAACCTGCTTCGTTATAAAAGATATCTCCGCCCAATGACAATTCCTGATTTAGAAACCAAGGCTCGGTAAATGAAGCAACATAATCTTGACGACGCGCTCCAAATTGGGCTCTTAACTTGGCTTTTTGACCTGCGCCAGTGAAATAAGGTGGTTTAGCAATATCAAAATTTCCCTGCCCCACTTCCACAAACCCCAGGATCGAATCTACAGAACTAAATCCAGCTCCAAAATTAAGGTGTCCCGTTCGTTGTTCTTCCACCGCAATGATGAGATTTTTACGATTAGGCACGTCGGTCTCCTCCGATTCAGCGCTGATATGAGAAAAGAAACCAGTTTGTTCCAATCGTTTTTTTGAAGCATCGACTTTGACGGTATTATAAATATCACCGGGAGCCACTGCTAATTCACGACGGATCACCTTATCTTTGGTCTTTACGTTGCCTTGAATATTAATCAAATCAATATAGGCCTGATCTCCTTCTCGAATTTCAAGGGAAACATCCATGGTGCCAGTGCTCACATTGGGCGCTCGTTTGGCTTTCACATCGGCATCCACATATCCTCGCACTCCATACATATCTCGAATATCTTTGATATCTTTTTCGAGACCTTTCGGTTTATCCTTTTCGACGCCTTTCGGAATAAAAATATCTCCGGCTTTCATCGTCAATATTTTTTCAATTTCTTCTGTGCTAAACAGATGGTTCCCTTCGACAGTAAACTTGCCTACCTTATAGGGGTTGCCTTCAAAAACAAAAAAGGTGATGATCATTGCTTCCTGGGTAGGATAATCGTATTTTACATCTTTAATGTCGGCGTCAATATATCCTTCAGACCGATAAAAGTTGATCAATCTTTGTTTATCTTCTTCAACTTGCGTTTCTTTAAGAAATCCGCTCTTGGTCATCCACGACAACCACCAATTATACTTTTGTGTTTCAATTTTCTTTCTCAACACACTTGTTTTAAAGATCTTATTTCCCTCAAAATTGACTTGTTGAATTTTGATCTTGGTCCCTTCGGTAATGATAAACTTAACGACGCTTTGGCCTGTTAATTCGTCGGGCACGATTTCAAAAGCAACTTTGACTGCCTGAAAGCCACCCTTTTGATAAAATTCAACCAATGAATTGGCATCATCGGAAACTTGCTGTTCGGAGAGAACATCGCCTGATTTAATCTTCACTTCTTTTTTAAGACGATCATTTTTGTATTTCTGATTTCCCTCAAAAACGACTTCCTTAAGCTTGGTCTTTCCCTTGACCAACACCACAATTTTTAGTCCATCTTTGACATGTTCCTGGAAAATTTTTACGCTGGAAAAAAGTCCTGTCGCATATAAGGATCGAACATCATCTTCAGACTGAGCGTAGGTATAGGGTTCACCCACTTTAGTGCGTAAATTGGCTAGGATCACGTTGTCATTCGTTGTCTTGGTTCCATCAAAACGAATTTCAATCTCACGAACAATATAACCCATTTCCTTAGGCTTAGCTCCCTCCTCTGGTGTGGCAACCAATGTTTTATCCGCGGCCTTCTCATCCATTTTGGAGGAATTCTGTGAAAGGGCAGGCAGCAAACTGATCAAAAGACATATCTGAACGATGAATAAGCGGCCCCATTTTTTTTCTAATTTGTTTATCATAAATAAGTTAGGCATTTTCTAAACCACTGAAGTCTCTGAATCGTGTATATTGAGGGAAAAAAGTCAACTTAATTTCACCAACCGGGCCATTTCGGTTCTTTGCAATAATAAGATCGGCTTCAATGGCCTCTTTCGGCACTCCACTGTCCTCATCATAAGCATCTTTACGAGTTAAAAGGCAAACAATATCTGCATCTTGTTCAATCGAACCTGACTCACGCAGATCTGAAAGCTTAGGTTTTCGTTCGTCTCTTTCCATCTGTCGATTCAACTGGCTCAGTACAATCACAGGAATTTCAAGATCCTTGGCAAGCGCCTTGATTCCACCGGAAATCACAGCCACTTCTCTTTCGCGATTATCGCCGCGCCCCACACTTCCTG
>CAYVFJ010000205.1:0-4155 GCA_964450905.1 uncultured Verrucomicrobiota bacterium | reverse complement strand
TGATTTTTGGATGTTCTTTGGAATAGGAGATTGGAAGCTGAGGATTAAGGGTGCTTCTTTGGACGGTGAACGAATGATTTCCCTGCCTTGTGCGTGAATCGAATGGATCATCTTTGAGCCGATATGTTAAAAAATTGGGGGCCTGGCTTTGGCTGTGGACGGCATGCCTTTTTAGGAAGTCGAAAACAATCGAGCGGTCACCCACCTTAATAAAAGGGTTCAAAACCTCTGTTCTCTTGCGGCAATGGCGGGGTTTTTTTTCTGGCAAAGCGTTCAAATTGTTTCATGTGAAAAATATCATTGTTATTTGATAAGTCTAAAAAAAAAGTTGCTATGTTGTTGAATATGGGTAAAGTAATGGTCTTTATGGAAAAAACTATGGCAACCAGATATTTTTGTTGTGTGTTGGCATGTCTTGTCCTTGTATTTGGTGTGCAAGCCACCTATGCCACGCGGTCTAATCAATCTGAAAGTCGGAATACACTGTCCAAAATTGAGGAAACGCTCTATTCCATGGTTCATAGCGACATTCTGACCACTGTATTTTGGATAGGAGAACGTGCCAAGCCAAAGTCTGGCTGGTCTGATAATCTCGATAGCGCTTGGGATGGCCGCTGGAAAGAGAATTTTGGGGGATTGGATAGTCCCATTTACAGGATTGGCTACTTTCCTTCCAAGTTTCGCCCAAAACAAAACCCATTTTATGTGGCTTTACCCTTCAACGACATCAGTAATCCGGAATGTTTAGAAGCTTCTCCTGTTCTTCAGCATCTCAAACAGAAGAAGGCTTCGAAAATCAAATCCGTTTGTAAGAATCGATGGATTGAAATGATTTTGGATGAGAAAAAGTGTTATGCCCAATGGCAGGATGTGGGGCCTGTCTTTACCAACGACTATGAGTACGTGTTTCAAGGAGAAGAGCCAAGGGCGCATAGCATCGCAATGGCAGGACTGGATGTTTCTCCGGCTGTGCGCGACTATCTTTCGTTTAAAGGAAAGTGCCGTTTGTCTTGGCGATTTGTGGATGAATCTCAAGTTCCAGAAGGCCCCTGGAAGACGATCGTGACTCGTTCCTAGTCAAAGTCCAAAAGATACGATCAAAGTTCGTGATCACAGCGAATTTCATGGATGGCTTGTGGCTGTGAAAAAAATAGTTGTTGTAAGTAAAGATAGCTTTGTTATAAGTACCCTTTAGTAAAGATGTTACCCAAATAAAGCTAATGGACATTCATATGATTCGAGCAACATGATTCTATCCAATTTTATGCGCCGTTTTCCAAGGTTAATTTGCTTTTTATTTCTCGTGCATTTATCCATTCCGCTTGGTGCGGATACTGCGAATGATTTTTTGAAAGCCTACTTTCTGATTCAGGAAGCAGATAAAACAGCCAAAGATGGTAAGAACACGGAAGCCATTGAAAAATATTCCGCGGCCTTGAAGACTCTTCGAGAAATAAAAAAAACAGATCCTCAGTGGAATCCAAGCGTTCTTGATTATCGCAGCCAATATTGTATCGACAATATCCTTAAAGCAGGAGGCAAAATAGAGCCCGAGGGATCTCCTACTCCTGAAATATTAACTCCCGTTGCTGTTCCGATTCCCTCCGCAGCGGTTACGGATTCTTTGCCCAAAACAACTCCCGAACCCAACAGAGCTTTGGAACAGATTTCTCGTTTAGAACAGTTATTAAAAAATGCCCATGAAGAGTTGGCTAGACTCCAAGGAGAAAAAGCGGGTTTAGTGGAAAGACTCGCAAAAATTGAGGGAGATCTGAAATCCAATCAATCAGCCGGAGACGAAAGATTTCAAGTGTTGTTTCAAGAAAATGGCCATTTTAAACAGAAAATATTTGATGTGGAGGCCAGAATTAAAGATGCTTTATCTCAGCCGAGAGACCTTGAATCTTTGAAAGCCGAATTGATAAAAGCACAAGATGCCATCCTTGAAATACAAGAAGAAAATCGGAGCCTTAAAAATGAAAATGAATTGTTGAGAAAAGACTTGGAAGAAGTCAGAATCCAACTCAAAGCCTCTATGGAAGCCCCAGGAAAAGCAGCTCGAGAAAACCTTCAAATCCTTCAAACCGAAAACATCTTGTTACGGTCTGTGATGGATCGTCAATTTCAAGAAGATGCAAAACGGACTTTTGCTCGTAAATCTTTGGAACAAGAACTTCAGAAGTTAGCTTCACAGGCTGGAACCTTACAATCTCAGATTGGCTCTCAGATTGAAATTCTCCAAACCCCATTGACCCCTCTCTCGGCTCAGGAAGCGAAGCTCTTAAAAGTCAAACAGGAAGCCATCGCGACCGTCGTTGAAGCGGAACCGCAACCCTCCAAACCTGAGACAACGAATGTTCAACCTTCAAAATCCATGACAACGGATGCTTCACCTATTTTAGTCAAAGCCGAATCTGTTCATGAAATTGAAGGACATATTGCTTTGATTGATATCAGTAAAAATTTTGTGATCATAGATTTCCAGAATGGAAAGATGCCTTCTCTGAATTCAGAGTTAGGAGTTTATCGCGACCATCGTTCTGTTGGCCGCATTCGTATTACCAAACCCGTCAATCCACCCATGGCTTCAGCGGACATCCTGAAAGGGACGTTGTCGCGGGGTGATTTTGTTTATTAGTAATTTTTAACCCACTACTTCTTATGTCAAAACTTTTTTATTTCATGAGCTTCACAGGTGTTCTTCTGTTCAGCATCATTTCTCTTTACGCAGAAGCGGACGAACTTTTTGTTCAGGCTTATTTTCTTGTTCAGGAGGGCGATGCCGCGGAAAAAGCGGGTGATCCTGCCAAGGCCATTGAAAAATATAAAGGCGCTTTGAAAATTCTTCAAGACATCAAAAAAGATACGCCCGATTGGAATCCTAGCATCATTTCATATCGAACCAAATACTGCGCAGACCATATTCTCAAGTGGGGAGGTAAAATTGAGACAGAAGAACCCCCACCTCCAAAAACTTCCGTACCTATCTCCACGCCTACATCCACACCCACAGGTTCATCTCTTCCTCAGGAACCGGTGCTCATACCCACAATCAGCGCGGGTAAACTTGATGCAGCGCTTTCTCCAGAAACATCCGAACGGCTCGCTGGTTTGGAGCAAGAACTTAAACAGGCGCGTGAGGAAATGACAAAGGTTCAAGCTGAGAAGAGCGATATTGAAGCTCGCCTTAAAAAGACCGAGGAAGATTTGAAAAACGCGAATGTATCCGTGGATGGGCGTGTTCAGGCATTGCTTCAGGAAAATAATTCTCTTAAAAAGAGGCTGTTAGACGGGGAAGCTCAGTTAAAAAATCTGACACCTAACTCCGAAGAAATAATTTCGTTAAAATCGGAGCTGACTAAAACTCAAGAGGCTCTTGCGGCTGTACAAAAGGAAAATCGAGAGTTGGTCGAAGCCAATGAATCTTTGAAAAAGGTACTGGAAGAAACTCGTGAGCAGTTGAAATTTGTGACAGAGAATCCTGCCTCACAGTCGCAAGCTTTACCGGTTTCAGCTGGAACACTTCAAACTTTACAAAGAGAAAATGCTTTACTTCGATCCATTGTGGACCGTCAGTTCCAAGAAGACGCAAAACGAAATGAAGCTCGTGATAAATTGGTCAAAGAATTTCAAGAATTAGCCTCACGAACAGAGGCGATTCGCGTCCAGATCGAGGTCATCCAAACGCCGCTGACTCCTTTTTCGCCTGAAGAACTCAAATTATTAAAGACTTCATCCGCGAACTTACGCGCCTCGCCAGATGATTCCACAAAACTGAGCGGTATTATTGTATCTAGACGGAATGCCCCTCCAGCGTCTGAATCCGAACAATCTGAAAAACACGCGGTTCTGGTAAGCGACGCACGAGCTCTCTTTGAAAAGGGCGATATGGATGGGGCCGCCTCAAAGTACGGAAAAATTCTTCAGGACGATCCAAAAAATCTTTATGCCCTGTCCAACCTGGGTGTCATTCGTTTTCGACAAGAGCGATTTGAAGAAGCAGAAAAAATCTTGCGGCTTGCCTTGGAAGTAGATCCGCAGGATGCCTTTTCTTTCTCCGTTCTCGGAATTGTCTACTATAAACAAGACAAAGTGGATGAGGCCATCAGTACCTTAACCCGCTCCATTGCCATTGATTCAAAAAATCACGAAACC
>CAYVFJ010000204.1:0-4088 GCA_964450905.1 uncultured Verrucomicrobiota bacterium | reverse complement strand
TCCTAGCTGCGAGTGTGCCTCTAGGCACACGGTCTCCATGGGAAATGGAGACGAGTCTGCGCGACGACGGAAACTCTACGCTACATTTTCTGATGCTGCATCAGAAAATGTGGACGTAGAGTTCGCCTGTGGCGAACCCATAGGGTGGGTTTCCTAGGAGGACGGCGGAAGGGTTCAAGGGACAAATCGGGCAATCCCGATTTGCCGCCGTAACACTTTTCTCCCCGGGAGCCAGGCTCGATGTGGGATCATCGAGCTGTCCACGAGCGAAGACGAGTCAGGGCATGCTTTCCTCTGGGCAAAAGGGCACACTCTTTTTCTTTTTTGAGAGACGACATCCAACAAACTAATTCGTCTCGAAAAAAATCAGGTGGCCCCAAACCCAATTTGTTTACGTGGAGACTCCGGTTGCGTCATTAATTGGCGAATCGTTGCAAAAACGGTTTTGAATTGTTCATCATACCTCTCTTCAAGACGATTCACTCTCCGTGCCAATTCCTCAACCGAAAGTGCCATCTGTCTCAATCGTACAAAGGCCATCACAATTTCTACACTCATCAAAATGGCACGAGGACTATTGAGCACATTGGCTGCCATCAGTGCTCCATGCTCAGTGAGAGCATAGGGTAAAACATGCGAAAATTTAAGACGTGCGAGGTGGTCACAATTTGTGACCACCTCCTCTTTCTCTTTTACAGTCAGTTGAAACATGAATGCTTGGGGAAATCGTTGATGATTTCGTTTCACAGCTTGATTTAAAGCTTTCGTTGTCACCTCATAGAGTTTGGCAAGATCCGAATCTAATATCACCCGATGACCTCGTACGGTCAGAATGAAAGCGTTTAAATCACGAGATGGAATAGGAAAAGACATACTCAAGCGGCTTTTTTATAACCATTCGAATGGCGTTCAACAAAAGGCTCCAGCAATTCAACGATTTTCTTTTGCTGACGACGTGGAAGTTGAGAAACTGCTTCAAAAACCTGTCGCACTCTGCCAACCGGACCACCGTTCCGAACTTTAGGTATTTCTTTACCTAACAACTCATCGACAGAGATATTCAGAGCCTCGGCCAAAGATAAAATTTGATCCGGACGAGGCGAGGCTGAGCGACGCTCCCAATAGGCAATCATTTGTTGATTTACATTTATTTTCTCAGCCAACTGTTGTTGCGAAAGACCCAATCGTTCTCGAAAAGCAACAATGCGCTCACCAAGAGGAGGGCGCTGGTATTTTGGAGGACGGCCTGTTTGCATGAGGCCATCATACGGGTTATTGGAAAAAGTTACCGAAAATGCTTGCATACTTACAGAATAATACTGTAATTATCGGCCATGTCAATTTCATTCAAAACGAACTTGACGCCTTTTTAAAAACACAACGGCCAGCAGCTTCGTCCCGGAAAAGATTTAGCTACTGGCCTGAACAACAAGAACCGGAGTTCTGTTATTGTGCTTACGCTAGCACACAACGGGATTCGGTTCAATTCCAAGAAAGGAAGAACCTTATGGCTCAAATTCCTGAGAGTGAAATTGAACGCATTAAGCGTGAGACAGATTTGCTGGCGCTGGTTCGCAGTCGCGGCATTGAAATGAAATTGCATGGCAGCAAAGATTGGATCGGTCTTTGTCCTTTTCATGACGACAAGATCAAATCTAACTTTATTGTCACGCCAAGCAAAGGGTTGTGGCATTGCATGATGTGCGGCAAAGCCGGTAATGTCATTCAGTTTGTTCAGCGGCATGATGGCCTTTCTTTTCGTCATGCTTTTGAATTGCTCAATCAAGGGGGCAGCAAAGTTTTTGAAACGCAATCGTTGACTCGTCAATCGACCGTGCCGCGATTGCCGAGTCCTCTGGATCCGGAAGCGGAGGATGCCATTTTACTCAAACAAGTGATGGGATACTATCATCAACGCATGAAGGAAATGTCTCAGGGACGCGAGTATTTGACTTCTCGCGGATTGGGGGATGAAGAAACGATGGATCATTTTCAGATTGGTTTTGCAGATCGGACGTTAGGCTTACGGTTACCTGGGAGTAATCGTGTGACAGGCGAACAATTACGCAACCGTCTGATCCAGTTAGGAGTGTGGCGAAAAACAGGGCGTGAACATTTTAACGGGTGTGTGGTGGTTCCGTTGCGTGATCCCGCCGATGGCGGGACAGGTGAAAAGGGAAAGATCATGAGTTTTTATGGTCGACGATGCGGCAAAGTGATGCCAGACGCGCCGGAACATCTTTATTCGCCTGGGGAACACAAAGGGCTTTTCAATCCTGAAGCGCTGGATTTTGATGAAGTGATCCTGTGCGAAGCGGTGCTTGA
Source organism: uncultured Verrucomicrobiota bacterium (assembly GCA_964450905.1). Classification (GTDB taxonomy): domain Bacteria; phylum Verrucomicrobiota; class Verrucomicrobiia; order JABWAM01; family JABWAM01; genus CAYVFJ01. The sequence continues at coordinate 1,763 of CAYVFJ010000204.1, read as the reverse complement.
TGCGCTGACATTTTATGTCAACGGGTTCAAAAATGTGACGTGTATTTATGGGACAGAAGGTTTTACCAAAGAACTTTGGGAATGGATGTTAAAGAAGAAAGTCCGACGAGTTCGTTTGGCGTATGACGCGGATGAAGCTGGGGAACGCGCAGCGAAGCGAGATGCGGAACGATTGCGAGCGGTAGGGATTGAAGTTTATCGGATTAAATTTCCATGGGGAATGGATGCGAATGAGTATGCGCAAAAGGTGACGCCTGCAGATAAATCATTGGGGTTGTTGATCAACTCGGCGGAATGGGTTGGCGGCGGTAAGCCGCCAAGTTCCGAGTTTTCCCCACTGAAGGGGGACAGGCGAGTTTCAGATTCCGAGTTGAAGAACGGGGAAGTTTCACCAGTTGCGGAATCATTAGACGCGGACGCGCGCGCGCCTTCTTTAGCTGCTGAGTTAGCTGCTAAAGAATCGACCGGAGAGAAACCTCTTGAACAACCTGAAGTTGTTCTTCCCATTGTAGCGCAAGAAGCTGCTAAAGAGGAAAGCAGTTCTCGCTCTCAGAATTTACAACCAGAAATTAGAAATTCCGTCTCCGGCTTGGAACGAAAAGGCGACGCATGGTTCATGCAGCTTGACGGACGCGAATATCGCGTGAACGGCATTGAAAAAACAATTGGCACGGATGGATTAAAGACCACGTTGCGAATAAAAGTTGGTGATAAATTCCATTTGGATCAGATCGATCTTTGTCGGGACAATGAACGGCGAAAATTTATTGAGCGAGCCTCAGAAGAAACCGGTTTACAATCGGAGATGCTCAAGCGCGATCTGGGCAAGATTTTGTTAGCGGTGGAACAGGAGCAAATGGAAATGGGAAAACCTGTCGAGCAAGTTGCTCCGAAAGTGTTGCTCACGCCCGAGGAACGAGAGGAAGGTTTGGATTGGCTGCGTCAACCCAATCTCACCGAACGGCTTAAAGATGTGTTTCGCAAATGCGGACTGATTGGCGAAGAAAATAATTCCTTGATCACCTATCTGGCCGGTGTCTCTCGGAAGTTAGAACGGCCTTTGGCCATCATCATTCAATCCGCCAGCGCAGCAGGAAAAACAACTTTGATGGACGCAGTTCTTTCCTTTTTTCCGGAGGAGGAACGAGTCAAATACTCAGCGATGACCGGACAAAGTTTGTATTACCTTGGGGAAACCAATCTCAAACACAAGATTTTAGCGATTGTAGAAGAAGCCGGAGCTGAGAAAGCCAGTTACGCACTCAAACTTTTACAGAGCGAAGGCGAATTGATTATCGCCAGCACCGGTAAAGATCCGAATAGCGGGAAGATGGTGACCCATGAATATCGTCTCGAAGGTCCGGTGTGCATCATTCTCACCACGACGGCGATTGAGATCGATGAGGAATTGATGAATCGCTGCCTGGTGATTACGGTGGATGAAAGCGAAGAACAAACGCGACGGATTCATCAAGCGCAGCGCGAACGTCGGACGTATGAAGGCTTGATGGTGCGAGAGGAAAAGAAAGATATTCTTCGCAAGTTGCGCAACGTGCAGAGACTTCTGCAATCATTGGAAGTCATCAATCCGTTTGCAACACTTTTGGAATTTCCAACCAACCGCACGCGGACGCGACGTGACAATGAGAAATATCTGACGTTGATGGATGCCTCGGCTTTATTGCATCAACATCAACGACCTCGCAGTCAAAAGCAAACTCCCAGCGGGCGATTGCTTGAATGTGTGGAGGTGACCCTGGAAG
>CAYVFJ010000203.1:0-3313 GCA_964450905.1 uncultured Verrucomicrobiota bacterium | reverse complement strand
TTAAAAATTAAAAAATCTTTTAGGCTGCTTTCTTAAGCTCAAGTTGTTTCTGTCCCTTGTAAATCCAAACCTTCACTCCAATCTTTCCGTAAACAGTCGCCGCTTCCGCAAAACCGTAATCAATATCCGCGCGCAACGTTTGCAATGGAACTTTTCCTTCATGATAACGTTCCGTTCGTGCAAGTTCAGCGCCGCCTAATCTTCCTGAACATCGGATTTTAATCCCTTCCGCTCCAAAATTCATCGTCGTTTGCACTGCCTTCTTCATCGCGCGACGAAAAGAAATTCTTCGTTCCATCTGCAAAGCCACATTTTCTGCGACAAGTTGAGCATTGATTTCCGGCTGCTTCACTTCCTGAATCTCCACATAAATCTCTTTCACCGTTGTTAATCTGCTAATTTCTTCCTTCAGCTTTTCGATCTCTGTCCCTTTTCGTCCAATCACAATACCCGGTCTTGCCGTAAAAACAGTCACACGAATTCTTTGGGCTGCGCGCTCAATATCGATCCTCGGAACCGCAGCCTGTTCCAATTTCTTCTTCAGAAAATCACGAATCTTTAAATCTTCATGAAGAAACTTGCGGTAATCTCTGTTCGGAGCATACCACTTCGAGCGCCAGTCCTTATTGACGGCGATTCTAAATCCTATTGGATTACATTTCTGTCCCATAAATTTAATTTTTTGATTCTGTGAAAAAGAGGCGGAACTATATCACGAGATTATTCATCACTCAAGATAATTTTAACACGACTCGTTCTTTTTCTAATTAGTGAAGAACTTCCTCTCGCACGAGAGGCTGTGCGTTTAATCGTGAGACCTGCTCCCGCCACAGCTTCCTTCACCCACAACGAATCGCGAGACAACCCTTTATTATGTTCCGCATTTGCAATCGCTGACTTCAAAGTGCGCGACACCAACCGAGCGGCCTTGAGCGGCATAAATTGCAAGAGATCAAGAGCTCTTGTGGCTTTTAATCCTTGAATTTCACGCGTTACATCCGTCACTTTACGAGAGGATATCCGCATATTTTTTGTAATCGCTTGAATCTTCATAAATCACTTATTTTTCTAAAAAATCTTTTTTTTCTTCCTATTTTTAATCTATCATTTTTTTAATCCTGCTAAATCTCCTTCTCGAATCGGTTCGTTCTGTTCCATTTGTTCGATCAGAGCTAAGGCAAGTGTTTCACGCACTTCCACAAGAGTGAGCACTGCCAAAACCTTTTGTTTTCTCATCACCAAAAAAGGCATCCCCACTCGTGCGCCCTGTTTATATCCAATCGCCAAAGCAGCCACTCCCAAATCTAATCTCACACCCACCACCTTTGTGGATGATAAAGCCGTTGTATCCATTTCCGCAAGAAAGGGTTGATCTCGAACCTCTTCCTTAACTGAAAGCATCTTTTGGCTTTGGCGAATCTCGTTTTCGAGCAACGCCCTTTTTGAAGCATCCACTTTTTCCGCAGACTTAAACGCCTGCTGTGCGGCATAAAGAAGAAATCTTAAACGCTTTTGTAATTCCTGCATTTCCTGATCTGTCTGAGACAAGACCTTCAATGCATTCATCAAAAAAGCTTTCCATTCGATCGCGCTTCGCGCCTCTTCTTCATCCGCGGACAAACCCATCGGAATACTTCGAAAAGCTTCTACTCTTGCCAAACGATTAGTAGCCGTCGCTAAGTCCCTCTTCAATCCTTCATTTTCTTTACGAAGAACATCTAAAGTTACCTTGAGCTCTTGCTTCTCCACGTCCGCTCCATTTGCTAACACTAACAAAGAACAAAAAAATAAAAATGCGAGTTTCAATCGATCCAGTTGCCAATCATTCCACCGCCATCGTGGAGAAGGCTTACTTCGCAGCCGCCTTTTCCGTATGCGCGCCATGTTTCTTAAAGGTGCGTGTAGGCGAAAATTCTCCCAACCGATGTCCTACCATATTTTCTGTCGCAAACACTGTGTTAAAAATTTTCCCGTTATGAACCATAAAGGTATGCCCCACAAATTCAGGTAAAACCATAGAACGACGAGACCACGTTTTAATTGGTTTTTTAAGTCCGGCCGCAGTCATCTTCGCAACTTTATCCATCAGATGTTGATCTGCAAAAGGTCCTTTTTTAAGTGATCGAGCCATAATATATATAATTGAGAATTATTTTCCTCTGCGTTGAAGGATGAATTTATCTGAGGGCTTATGTTTTCTGCGCGTCTTTAATCCTTTGGCGAGCTGGCCCCATGGTGAAACTGGATGATGCCATCCGCCTCCGCCTTTGCTCTTTCCTTGACCTCCACCCAGAGGATGATCCACAGGATTCATGGCCACGCCACGCACACGAGGGCGCCATCCCATATGTCGCGATTTACCTGCTTTACCATAAGAAATAGATTCATGATCCAAATTTCCTACCTGTCCGAGTGTGGCATAACAATCCACATGAACTCTACGGATCTCGCCGGAAGGCAGTTTTATATTTCCGTAGTCACCTTCTCTTGCCATCAACGTAGCCGCCATTCCTGCGCTCCGAACCAATTGACCTCCTCTACCCTTTACAATTTCGATGTTATGAATGGACATTCCTAAAGGGATATTTCGCATGGGCAATGCATTTCCAATTTCTACAGGCGCTTGGGGCCCAGACTCTAATTCTTTTCCCACTTCCAAACCGTGCGGAGCCAAAATATAAGTCTTTTCACCATCGGTATATTGAAGCAAAGCGATCCTTGCTGAACGAACCGGATCATATTCAATCGAAAGCACTTTTGCTTTGAGTCCATATTTATTGCGACGAAAATCCATGATACGATATCTCTGTTTATGTCCTCCTCCACGATGGCGCATCGTCAAACGACCATGACAATTTCGTCCGCCTCTTCTTCGGAGAGACACTGTGAGACTTTTCTCCGGTTTATCAGTGGTCAATTCCTCAAAGGTAGATGACGCTTTAAAGCGGATGCTCGATGTATAAGGTCTATAAGTGCGAATGCCCATATCTGTCTATCATTTAAAATTTATAATTAAGTTCCTAAATCAATTTTATCTTTTTCTTTGAGCGTCACAATTGCTTTTTTCCAGTTTGAACAGCGCCCTCTTTGTTTGGTATTTTTTCGGCGCTCTTTTCCAAAACAATTCATGGTATTCACGCGAATCACTTTCACGCTAAACATTTTTTCTACTGCCTGACGAATTTCAATTTTATTAGCATCAGGTCTTACCACCAGCACATAACTATTATGCTTAGCCTGAATGGCGGATCCCTTTTCTGTAAGTCGGAAACGTTGAATAATGGAAAATGGCTGGCTCATTTGAGTTCCTCGT
>CAYVFJ010000202.1:0-9110 GCA_964450905.1 uncultured Verrucomicrobiota bacterium | reverse complement strand
GCGTCAAACAGGCGCTGCGATCCCTGCTATAAAAGTTAAGGATACTATCAAACGTGCCTTTTCTAACGATAAAAAAAAAGAAAACACGATTGAATCGACGGTGGATCGATCCTTATTATGGGCAGCCCAAACCCCTCAAACATTTCGTACGGATTTGATTCGCCGAGCCTATCAATCGGTGATTGAAAAAAGGATCATCATCACGGATGATGCTGCCGCCGTAGAACGACTTGGGGAACCTGTTTCTCTTGTCGAATCGAATCCATTCAATCTTAAAATCACAACCCCCGAAGATCTTGTTTTTGCAGAAGCGATTCTTTTAAATCGAACCCATAAAAATATATGATGAGAGTTGGATTAGGCGTGGATATTCATTCTTTTCAAGAAGGAAGACCTTGTATTCTTGGTGGGGTAACCATTCCCCATTCAAAAGGTCTTAAAGGACATTCCGATGCCGATGTTTTAGTGCATGCGGTAATGGATTCTTTGTTAGGCGCAGTTGGAGAACGAGATATTGGACATTTTTTTCCGGATACAGATGTTCAATGGAAAAATGCAAATAGTTTAAAAATGCTAACTTTAGTTGGTGAGATCCTTAAAAAGAAAAAAACGACGATTCATAATTTGGATATCACCATCATTGCTCAAGAACCCAAAATATCTCCCCATATTTCTGCAATGTCAAAAAACTTAGCACAAGTTCTTCATGTAAAGGTTTCTCAGATTAGTATAAAAGCGACAAGCTCCGAATGGATGGGATTTACAGGTCGAAAAGAAGGGATGATCGCATTAGCAGTTACCTGTTTAGATGTTCCTGAGTCTTGACCTTTTATCATACATTCTTAAGATAAGAGAAAAGACAATCGTTTCTTCATGTCATGGCGGGTTAGCCAAGTGGTAAGGCTGGGCTCTGCAAAAGCCCCATCGTCGGTTCGATTCCGACACCCGCCTCCATTCTTTGCTTGGAGATCAATCTCGCGAGCTACGAATGGCAGCCAATTGCAGAAAATCTAGAGAGTTGAAAATACGAAGAAAAGAAAGAGCGAAGTAGGGCTTATATGATCGTTGGTCTCTCTACCACCGAAACCTGTTCCTGATGCAATTTGATGATGGTATCAGAAGCACATATTCCGCGCCAGATCACACCAGGATAAATCAGAGAATGACGTCCAATGATTGAACCGGGATTGAGCACGGACTGACAACCTACTTCTACATGATCGCCAAGGATCGCTCCAAATTTGCGTAAACCGGTGTCCATTTTTTTTCCGTCCACTTCAACTTTTACATGATCGCCCGTGATTTTAAAATTGGAAAGAATGACGCCTGCGCCCAAATGAGCGCGATATCCCAAGACAGAATCTCCGATATAATTGAAATGCGGTGTGTGGACTTCATTAAAAAGCAGGCTATTTTTAAATTCACAACTATTTCCAAGCACGCATCCATTGCCTACAATTATATTTTCACGTAAATAAGCGCCCTGCCGTATTTCACAGTTTTTTCCAATCCACACAGGACCCTTGATATAAACATGCGGCTCAACCACCGTATCTTCTCCGATATAAACCGCTCCTTCAATGACCGCGTGAGATGAAACTTTTCCATGAATCTGTGGTTTCAGATGATCTTTAAGGTAATCCTTAATTTTGGGGAGAATTTCCCATGGATATTGACAGTCTCGAAAAAGCAGAGCGTGATCGGTTTGTTCTAAATTTAACAAATCTGAAACAAGGATTTTCATTTCACCTTCATACCAGAACAAACCTTTTCTTCACAACATCCAAACACATTTCATACTTGAACAATTTCGTGATACTTATCAGTATCGGTTCCGTTCTCGGTCGCGCGAGTGGCGGAATGGCAGACGCGCACGCTTGAGGTGCGTGTGGTTTATACCGTGGGGGTTCGACTCCCCCCTCGCGCACCACACCTTTCGTTCGCCGCGGCGAATCACGGGTGGCAGGCCAGTCTTCGCTGAAAATCAATGATATATGTCTAAACTTCTACATCCAACAGAACCTCAAGAACACGGGCCTGTAAAATCTTTTCTCGAGCACCTGGAAGATTTACGATGGCTATTGATTAAAATCATCGTGAGCCTTGCTGGCGGATTAATCCTCTGCCTTTTTTTGGTGCCTAAGATCCTTCGGTTTCTTGAGTATCCACTTGAACTCAGCGGGATTCAAGATTCCGCCAAAGCATTATGGGCGCCTAATCCGATGGATCCCTTTACGATTTACATGCAATTGGCTTTATATGTGGGACTTCTTATCTCGGCGCCCTTAATCATTGGTTTGATCGGTTCTTATCTCCTCCCTGCTTTGACCCAGAAAGAGCGAAGGCATGTCTTATCAGCTTTTTGGCTTGGTTCTTTATTTTTCTTTGTGGGTGTTACCTTTTCTTATTTTTTAATCCTCCCTCCTTCCCTCAGAATCTCTAAAGAACTTGCTCAAGTTCTTCATCTGAACGCGGAAATCTGGAAGGTCGACGATTATCTTAGTTTTGTGATTTATTCGCTGGTGGGAACCGGGATCGCCTTTGAATTGCCTTTGGTCATTCTGATCCTGCTGCAATTTGGGGTTCTAAACAGAAATAAACTTGCCACTGCCAGACGTTACGTTGTGGTCGGCATTTTTATTTTTGCCGCCATCTTAACGCCTGGTAGCGATCTTTTTTCGCTTCTAGTGACCGCCATTCCCATGCTGATCATGTACGAAATTTGTGTTTGGATTGCTTGGTTCAGAGAGCGACGATGATTAAAGATTAAAATCTGGCTGTTTTCTTCCATCCAAGAGGATTTGTTTTTAGAAATAAATAAGGATGTGATTTACATTGGACACACAAACATTGTTGCCGAAATTGAAAAAGTTGAGCAGGACGAAGCATCGATTTTATTTAAAAAATCTCCCCGGTATGCAATCGTTTAAGGAATTCGGCGATGGGGAGAACATCAAAACCGTCAAAATGGTAAGCTCGTTTTCCGGTGTAAATTCCTATCATTTGATCCACACAGATTTTGGAGTTGGCATGTAAATCTCGAATCGATCTTTCCCATTTCCGATCCCATTTTTCAGTCATTTTCACTTCAAGACAGACCACATGAGGGGGAGAACTCGATTGTCGCTTCTGAGTTTCAATCACAAAATCAATTTCAGATCCGCCTGCGGTATGATAGTAGCTGATCGACCAATGTTTCTGTTGAGTTTCATTAAAAACTCTTAGTTCATGGAAGATCAAAGTTTCTAGCGCAAAACCTTTCCACATTCGATCTACTGGATCGTGAAGTAATCCAGCCGCAGCCCGAGCTATTCCGGTGTCAAACCAATAAAACTTGGGATGGGTTCTTTCGCGTATTTTTAATTGAGGCTGATAAGCAGGCAAAAAATGACCCAATAAAGTGTCGATCAAGATTGAAAAGTAAATATCCACATTACTTCGAGGAACGGATGCTCCTGTGGCAATGTTTTGACCATTCATGGTCTGACCGTTCAAGAGACCAGCAATGCTTAAAAAACGAAGGAAGGGAGGCATGCTTCTAATGATACCTTCCTCTCGAATTTCTTCTTTGAGATAGGTGTTTACATAAGCATGAAGGATATTTGCAGCATTTTTTTTATCTGATTGCACAAGAGGAAGGAGTCCCCATTCTAAAGAAAATTCAAAATTGAATGCGTCATTCATTTCTGCAGATGAAAAATTTTCCATGTTTAGTGTGAGCGCTCTTCCCGCTAATAAATTGATTCCACTTCGCTGTAGTTTTCTTGCAGATGAACCGCAAAGCGCAAATTTCCATTTTCGTGCTTCCATCAGACGATGAACTTCATCCAAAAGTTCTGGATTTTTCTGTATCTCATCAATCACGATCCACGATTGATCAGGACGATTTCCGATGAACGCCTCTAAGATATGAGGGTTTCTCGTAAGTTCCAAATACTGGGAAGCATCTAGGAGGTCGATGAAGATGGCTTGAGGTAAAACATTTTTTAACCAGGTGCTCTTTCCTACTCCTCGTGGGCCAAAAAGGAAAAAAGAATGATCTGGCATTTTAAGTAACCGCTTAAAAACTTCCTCGTGCATGATTTAAATTTACATCTCTGATGTAAATTTGCAATGCAAATTTACATCATCATGTAAATTTGCATTATTCTATCTTCTGCATTCCAACGACTCTTTTCAGGATCATATACTCAACGCAGCCATCCTTGCGCTTTTTAAAATCTAGAAAATCACACAGAGACGCAGAGACTGCAGAGAGGATGAAGATAAAAGCTCAATTTGTGGCCGCGCAGTATAAATCCGAATAGACGGGAGTAATATTTTTGAGCCTATATAGCCCACCAGAAGCAATAGTAAATAGGAGCTTCTCATTTTTTTAGTTGGCCAAGAGAGCTTTTTATTTTTTGTGAATGAAAATTTGATGCACAACAAAACTCGTAAAAAACTGGTGGGGATGGTTTTCTGTATCATAGCCTTGAGCTTATGGTACTTGTTGTCTCGTTCCCCCTTAAAACCGATGTCCACGATCCGTCCTGTTCCAAACATGACGAGCAACGGAAAAAAATCGATCAGGCCAAAGGAGGGTATTGGACAACCAAAAAAAGTTCAGAAGGTTAATAATCCCAACCAACCTACTTCCAAGATTTCACCGCTATTAGCAGGCTGTTTTGAAAAGTTTAATCGTCTTCAATTATCTGAGAAAGCCAAGGTGATTGTTGTCGGTCAATGTACGGACATAAAATATGGTTGGAATGAGAAAAAAACTCTGATTTCCACCTACGCAACCTATCAAACGGATCAAGCGGTTAAGGGCGCTTTGGATCAGCAGGAAGTTGTTGTCAAGAGTTTAGGCGGCACGGTAGGTCGTATTACTCAAACAACTGTTGGTGGACCTCAATTTTCTGTAGGCGAACGCAATCTTTTATTTTTGACAGATTCTGATGAGCCGAATGCCTTCCGTTTAGTGGGTTTGAATCAGGGTAAAGTTGATATTCAAACCGATTCCAAGTCTGGAACAGACATGGTGATTGGGGGAGATGCAGTGGATCTTACTCCTCTGTCGCTTAAAGGCACGATTCCATCGGCTCAAACTTATTTTAAAAATACGGAACCACTTAAAAGTATCATTCATGAAATTAAACAACAATTACAAATAACAAATAAATAAAATAATCCTATGAAACTTCAAAAAATAATCCGCATCGCAACTTTATCCGCTCTCCTCTTTGTTTTTCATCTATCTGTTGATGCCTATACCCCCCTAGCTTTTTTGAAAAATCCTGGAACAGCTAATGAACAAGTCAGTTATCTCTATTGGCAACAGATCTTAGATGGTCAGCCGATTCCATTTTCGATCAATAGTCAAGGGACACCGGATATTAACTTGGCAGCAAACGATCCTGCGATGGATGAATTCGAAGCAATGAAAGCGGCTTTTCATACATGGGAACAAATCCCTGGTGTGCCTATTACGTTTAATATTTCTTATACGAACACCAACGATGCTGGTTATGACGGGGAAAATGTCATCTTTTTTGCAGATTGGGGGGATGTAGGATATGGCGGAGTGACTTTGATTACTCACGATAATGTGACAGGCCAAATCCTTGATGTAGATATTCACATGAATGATCATGATATTTCGTGGCAAACCTCTCCTAATGACGGCAGTGGGGCGCCGATTCCTCCGACAACAGGCACTGTTTTACCTGGTGAGTATCGTAATGACATTCAAGGGTTGGCGACTCACGAAATAGGTCATGTCTTGGGATTAGATCATAGCGCGGTTGGATATCGTGAATTTGCGGAATCACCCACGATGTTTGCAAACGGAATTTGGTATTATCCTGGCGAAAATACACCTCCTAACAGCCAATATCGCACCGTTGAATTGGATGATGCGATTGGCATCCAAGCTCTTTATCCGCCTTCTGGTTGGTCCACGTCCACCGCAGAAATCACAGGCATTGTGCATGATAGCGGTGATCAATCTCTTTTTGGAGCTTACGTGATCGCCAAAGATTTAGTAACAGGCATCGAAGTAGGCGCGATGAGTGGGATGATGGCAGGTAATTACAATTCGGAATTATACCGGATTCAAGGACTACCGCTTGGTCAATATGAAGTCAGAGTAGAACCCATTAACGGGTCTGGACCTGGATATTTAACCCAATACAATTTTGGAGGTATTATGAATGGGGTGATTCCGTCAAAATTTCCGTTTCAGGTTGATTTAGTAAAAACTTATCATAAGCTTGTTTATGATCCTCTTCTTGCGACCTCAGTCAATCTTGCTTCCGGAGGGATTCAAACGGTTTCATTTCGACCTTTAGCAGTTGTTAAGAAATTGCCGAAACTCATACGTGAACCACAAGCACTTACCATCGATGGCACTTTGAACGTGGATGTAAGTGGACCACTCCAGAATGCTTCATTGGTTTATACCATCGACGGAGGCGCTTCTGTGTTGAATGCCATTCCATTAATCGGAGGTCCATTTTCAGTATCCATTCCGCAACTAGCTTCCGGAAGTTTGTTGAAGTATTGGGTAGATGTGACGACCGTTGCAAATGAAAATTATCAAACATTAGCTAACGAAATACAAATTGGATTATCAGGAGCGCCAATGATTCTTGTGAGTAAACATGGGACTTGGGAGATTTCTGCAGTTGATACAAAAACATTGTTTGAGGTAGATGAGATAGATGAAATAGAAGGTGGTTTTTCTTATCCGCTGGGACAAGCGCTTCACCATGGAAAACAGGGTGTTTATGTGGCAAATTTTGGCGATGATACCATTTCATTTGTGCCGTTCTTTAATGGGGTATTATCACCGACAAATCCTCAAAGTTTCGATACGGATGGAGATGGTTTGTTAGATTCATTGGAAACCATTTTTGGGACAAATCCGAATAATCCAGATACTGATGGAGATTTTCGGTTGGATGGAAATGAGATTAGTGAGTCTAAATGCACGGATCCAAATGCAGGAACTTCTTATTTTGATGTGATTGGTGGGACTGTGGCAAATGATGGAGTAACGCCTCTTGGAGATCCGTGGATAGACATCGGTATTTGGAATGTGACACAAAATCAATGGCAAACATCGTCCCCTATAATGACACCGAGTGGACGTTTTAGGCTCCGTTTACCTACAGGATCAACCTACGAGGTCAGTTATTATAATGCTCAAACGCTTGCATTCATTACAGACACACCAAATTTCATAGGCAATAGTGGACAAGTTATCAGTATAGGAGTTACCCAGATTAATCTACCGCCACCCAATCCGGCTTCTCAAGACACGGGGACAAATCCGTTGGATCCGTTCGATGGAGCTTATGGCATTTTTGCATCAGATTCTATAACAAAAACTCAACTTGAATCAGGTGCGGACCCCACCAATATTGCCTTAGATTCTCAAGAGCAATATTTGTATGTCAGCGGTTCAGGAACAAATAAAGTTTATAAAATTGATACTCAAACCAATCAAGTTGTCGGAGAGACAACTGTAGGGCAGAATCCTCAAGGTTTAGCCGTAGCTAACGGAAAATTGTATGTGGCTAATTATGGCGGTTTAACCATATCTGTTTTGGATGCAGTTAATTTAAATGTATTGAATACTTTAAATTTGATTGGCCAACCTTATAATCTCTGTGCAACGGAAGATGGGGCAACTGTGGTGGTGCCAATGTATGGAGGTGGAGGCCAGGATGTAGCTTTTATTAACACATCCACTGATACCATACAAAATGTATCTTCAGGACAAGATACAGGGTTAGCTTTTCTTTCACTGCCAACACCCGGTTCGAATATCATGCTTGGCGGGCCTTTTGTCGCGGGAACTCATCAGTTAGCAGTGATCGACGCTGGAACAAAAACGGTTCAAAGCATTGATTTAGGAACTTCGATTGATACGACAAGTGGAGTTGCTCTTCATCCAGATGGAATTCGTGGATATGCGATCAATTATTTAAATTATGGACAGAATCCTGAGCTTATTGAATTCGATTTATCGAATGGAAATATTTTAAGAAGATTTTCTTTTGAATGGGTTGATATTCGTGATATCTTACTCGTTCCAACAAGTGCAATCCCTGTACCTCCTCCCTCACAGCCGGTACCCTCACAGCCGGTATTAACTGCAACCGCAATTTCGATCAACCAAATTAATCTCTCATGGACGGATTCGGATAGTGAAACTTACTATTCCATTTATCGTGATGACGGACAAGGTTACTACGAGATTGGCTCTGCTTCGGCGGATCAAACAACCTATAGTGATGCGGTCGGATTAAATCCGAACACAACCTATTCCTATCAAATTGGAGCTATTAATGATGGACCTGTTGTTACCTGGTCTAATTTTGCAAGCGCGACAACCTTTCTTCCTAAACCTGTTATTACAAGCTCATCTACCGGTACAGCTACAGAAGGAACATCTTATTCTTATCAAATTACGGCGAGCAATAGTCCTACCAGCTATAGCGCTTCCAGTTTGCCTGCAGGTCTCAGTGTCAATTCTTCCACAGGTTTGATCTCCGGCACACCTGCTACGGCTGGTACATTCGCTGTTACTCTAAATGCGACTAACATTACGGGCACTGGCACTCAAACTCTTACCTTAACCCTGACCCCTGCTGCACCCACAAACTTGACAACCACAGTAGTCAACAGTGGTCAAATTAATCTTTCATGGACAGACAACTCCGTGAACGAGACCGGTTTCAAAATTGAACGCACCACAACTTATGGGAGCGCCTTTTTTCAAATTGCAACAGTGGGACCTGGAGTGAAAACTTATAATAACACGGGGCTCGTGGCAAATACGCAGTATAAATATCGTGTTCGAGCCACTCATTCAGTAGGAGACTCCACTTATTCAAACACAGCCACTGCGACAACTTTATTAGCTATCCCTACAGCGCCAGTTTATGTGTACGCCTCCGTATTATCGAGCAGTTCAGTGATCATTTCATGGATTGATTCGACGGATAACTCTAATACTGCATCTAGCTTTCAAGTTCAGCGTAGTAACTCGTCAGCAGGTCCTTACAGTCTTATCGCAACCGTAAGTAAAGGAACAACATCTTATAAAAACGTTGGTCTTT
>CAYVFJ010000201.1:0-3019 GCA_964450905.1 uncultured Verrucomicrobiota bacterium | reverse complement strand
AAATTCCCACCGCCATTTTTGTAATCAAATCTTTGATCATGGTATAATAGTAGCATATTAAAAATGGGATTCGGGCAATGGTGGGGGGGAGAAGAAGAGGGCAAAGGGGCAACGGGTTAGGGATTAGGAAGGCAAATTCTTCCTGTGATCGGCTACCCCTAACGCCCCTATAACCCCTTCAACCTCTACTACCCCTACAACCCCTAAACCCTAACCCCTAACCCCTAACCCCTAACCCCTAACCCCTAACCCCTAACCCCTTGCCCCTTACCCCTCTTCTTCCCCCCCCTCCCTTGCCCTAATCCCTTTTTAAATATGCTACTATTCTACCATGATCAAAGATTTGATTCCAAAACTGGCTGTGGGAATTTTTTTTCTGCTTGTTTGCGGATGGTTGATTGTGCCTCGTTTTGATGTTGTTTCGTCGCAACCTATGGTTGTCATCGCGAGTCAAAATTCGGCTTGGCAAGTCGGGACACAAATAAAACGAGGTCAAATCGTCGAAACGAAAGAGGGCGAATACATTGCGTTCAAAATCGGCGATGATGTTTTTTTGGGTATTGATGAACGATCACGAATCTTGCCCGATCGACTGTTTCAAACGCAGCGTCTCATGAGATTTAACAGGGGGAGAGTCGAGATTCAAACCGAGTCTCCGGTTAGCATCGAAACGAATCGGACCGTAAACACGATCGAAAATGCTCGAGCGGTTTTTATCAACTATGATTTTGATCAGATGCTTACCGTGGCTCCAGTTCACGGAAATGTCCAAACAAAAATAAAAGGTCAAAACGATGAACGTGTTGTTTCTACTCCGATAAACATCAGCGAAAAAAATCCTGTCACTTACACAAACACAACATTTAGTTCAACACATGGTCCTTCCGCCCCGTTTCATGCGTGGTTAAAAAATCAACTGTCTGAAAAGTGACGAACGTCACCTCACACGCAGCGATTGAGTAAACGGAGGAAAATGTTCGATCATACCCTTTTTTATGCAGGCGACACAGCTGCATCAAAATCTATCGCATACACACGTGGAGAACGTGAGAGATCTGCGGTTCCGTCTTGTTTTCTTTGGAAATACAAAACGAAATTACCTTCGTGCGTATGACCATGTGTTATTCCAAGCTCATCAAGACCGGTTTTGATCTTACTGATTTGCTCTTCGATTTCTGTTTGGTACGGTCCATTGTTTTCATTCCAAATTTTGACGGATGGGCCTTGAAGAACGCGAGCAAATACATCTACTTTCGTGGTCAGTTTTTGTGGCTTTACCGAGATGATCGGTTCTATCGGAACATATTCAAACCCTTTTCCTTTCCAGTATCCGGATGACTCAAACGCTTTTTTCCAAGAAAAATATGAATTTGCCGAAATATGACGAATAATAACTCTCTCTTTAAGAGTTACTTCAGGAAGTGGAGGGACACGATCCAGTAACGTGGTTCCAGATCCTGTTTTGTAAAATTCTTTTTTGAAGAATCTGTCAGTGCTTTCTCCGTAAAGAGGAGTTTCTGTTGCAAGTGCATGAAAGTCAATGTTTTCAACTTTCTGCGATTGCTCCGTACTTCCTATTTGCTTCAATGGGTCTGCTCGTGCTTCTTCAGAAGCATGTTGTATCATCTCAACTGCAGTTTTTCGAACGAACCAATCGTTGTCTTCGAGAGCTTTTTGGATGAGAGTAGCTCGTGCCTTTTCGGGCGCGTGCTGAATCATCCAGGTAGCCTTCCATCGAACATGCCGATCATCGTCAGTCAAACATCGTTGGATGAAGTTCGCGCGTGCTTCTTCAGGCGCGTATGGAATCATTTTCAGGACTTGTGCTCGAACATACGATGCTTCGTCATCCAAACCTTCTTGGATGAACTTTGGAATCTTTTCCCTTAAGATAGTCTGCGCATCTTCAGTAGCATATTGTATCATCTCAACTGCCGTTACTCGAACGTTCCAATCGTTGTCTTTGAAAGCACTTTGAATAAGAGCAGCTCGTGCTTTTTCGGGCGCGTATGGAATCATTTTCAGGACTTGTGCTCGAACATACGATGCTTCGTCATCCAAACCTTCTTGGATGAACTTTGGAATCTTTTCTCTTAAGATAAGCTGCGCATCTTCAGAAACATATTGTATCATCTCAACTGCCGTTACTCGAACGTCCCAATCATTGTCTTTGAAAGCCCTTTGGATAAGAGCAGCTCGTGCTTTTTCGGGCGCGTGCTGAATCATCTTCGTAGCCCCCCATCGAACACGCCAATCATCTTTAACTATCGCTTGTTGAATGAGCACCTCCCTTGTTTCTTCAGGAGCACATTGAATCATCCTGCTGGCTATAATTTGAACGTCTAAATCATCATCATTAAGACCCTGTTGAATGAGTGACGCTTTTGTTTCTTCAGGAGTATAGAGCAACAATTTTACAGCTTCCTCGCGAAGAAAAGAATTTTTATCTGTGAAATTTCGCTGGATGAATTCTACAAGTTTCTCTTCCAGGGTATGTCGTGCTTCTGCTGATGCATACCGAATAATGCTTGCGGCTGCTTGACGCGCATTGGCATCCTTACCGAGGAGATCTCGTTCAATCAGTTCCGGGAGAACCTGTATCAATCGATCATTGCTTTTCGTGTATCGTTCAACATCTTTTTCTGTGATATCCAAAGATCCAGGAAGCGTGTACATGGCTTTGTCTTCCATTGATATTCCGGTGGTTTGTTGGAAGTGTTCCAATCCTTTTGTTTGTCCTGTTGGCCTTTCGGGATTGTGAAACTCTGACATCTGATTGGAGCGTGATTCTGTAGACATATTTTCTCGTTGGGATGATATCACTGATCTTACAACCTTTGAGGATCATTCAAAAATTGGTCGTGAGTTGCAAAAACACTTTACTCAATAATTCCTCCACCTAACACGATTCCGTTGAGGTAAAATACGATCGATTGTCCTGGGGTGACGGCGCGTTGCGGGTCATCAAACACGACTGACGCGGTTTGATCACTGATCGTCGCGACGCAACACTGAAGCG
>CAYVFJ010000200.1:0-7884 GCA_964450905.1 uncultured Verrucomicrobiota bacterium | reverse complement strand
AGTCAAGACATGGAGAGACTCCTTTGCATTAAAATTGCTTCTCGTGGGGACTTGCTGCTTGCGGCGCCTGCATTCCGTCTGTTGCGTGTCACCCGACCCAAAGCTCATATCACCCTTTTGGTTGGAGAATCGTGTTTAGATGTCGCCGAGCACTTGTCTTACTTTGACGAAATTCTAACGATCTGTGATCAAACCCTCTTAGCAGGCAATCGATGGAATCAAATCCAAGAAACCTTTCGTCTTTTACGGAAAATGAAGCCTTCCCCATCCTACGCCGAGGTTTTCATTTTTCATCGTGACTGGCGGTATGGCGCTCTGGCCTGGCTCGCTCGGATTCCGATACGCAAAGGATTCTATAGCGCGAAAGGAAATACTTTTTTAACTCATCCTTATCGAGCAGGAAATCAGGAACACCATGTTTTCCAATACCTGAAAATGCTTTCTTTATCTTCTCCCCACGAGATGACCTCGGTCCATGATCTGACAGGTCTATGGCAGTTTAAAGAGGGAGAATATGATCGCGGCCTTGCTTTAGCAAAAAGCTTTGGATTCGAGCTTTCAAAAGAAAATTGGATTGCTCTAGGTTTTGGAGGCGGAAAAAACGTAAAAACACGCACGGAATTAAAAAATTGGCCTGTGGAATCCTATCAAAAGCTTGCCATCCACCTTGTTGAGAAAGGTTATCAAGTCGTATGGATTGGAGCCGACGAAGATGCCACAAAGATTCAAAATCTTTCCGCGGGCATTAGTTTGGCAGGCAAATTAAGTGTGATTGAAACTGCGTCTGTGATCCGTGCATGTCAATTCGTCGTCACCAACGACACCCTGACCCTTCACTTATCAGAGGCCCTTGATATCCCGACCCTTGGACTCTTCGGTCCGACAGATCCATCGCATTACCGTCCTTTAGGACGTCGTTCTTCTTATCTTTGGCTGGGCGAATCTCTCTCATGCAGCCCATGCCATCGCGATGGATATTTTCCACCCTGCCATTTTGATCATCGTTGCATGAAAGAATTAACAGTCGAATCTGTTTTAAAAAAGATAGAAGAGATCTTATGAATCGCATTGTTTTTGGTTCAGCCAATCATTGGACATCCCCTTACCAGGTGGGAAGTCACGCGTGGGCGCGGTTGTTTTCAAAGCACGATTGGCAGACGACCTATATTTCGGATCCCATTACTCCATGGCATTTGTTCAGTAAAAAAAATCGTCCGCGATTTCAAGAACGATATGCTTTGTGGCGAAAAGGAGGCGAATATTTTGAAAACAAAAAACTGATGGCATGGACTCCTTGTTCCTTGATTGCTCCTCAGTCGTTTTCTTTTTTTTGCACACGCTGGGTGTTGAACCATTGGGATTTATTTTCTGTTCCTTCCATGAAGAAGCAGATCCGTTGTCAAGGGTTTGATTCGCCTGACATCTTGTGGCTGGACAGCGTGCGTCATTGGAGCTGGGGCAAAAAAATAAAACCGAAGTATATCGTTCTACGGATTGCGGATTGGACCGCTGGATTTTCAACTCTTCCTCGATCCATTTTAGAAATGGAAAAGGAATTGATCCAAACGGCGGATCTCGTGATCTCCAGCGCAAAAACTTTGGAGCTTCGAATTCAATCTCTCCGGGGAGATCGTCCTCTTTACACCATCCGAAATGGAGTGGATTGCGCGTTTTGGATGAACCCGACTCAGCCGCCCTTAGAATATCAAGAAATTCCTTCGCCACGAGCCGTTTATGTGGGGGCATTGGATGAATGGTTTGACCTTCCTCTAGCGCTTAAAATGGCACAGGCCATGCCCTCTGTCTCATTTGTTTTCATTGGACAACCACGATGGAAAAGTCCCTTTCAAAATCTGCCGCGCAACATTTATTTTCTGGGTTCACGCCCACGAGATCAAGTGCGGGCCTATCTTCAACATGCCCAAATAGGCATCATCCCATTCAAACGCTCGGAACTCATCGAATGTGTTTGTCCCTTAAAACTTTATGAATACATGGCTTGTGGATTGCCCGTTGTTTCCACTCGTTGGGAAGAATTAGAAAATATGAATTCACCCGCTCGATTGGCCAGTCACGTGGATGAATGGATTCTGCATCTTACAGAGTTACTTAAAAACCCTTCTCTCTCTTCAAAGAAAAACTGCCTCGATTACGCTTTATTAAATGATTGGAATAATCGATGGAAAGAATGGGAACATTTAAGAGGATGTAACAGGTCACCCCCCATTTAATAAAAACCAGCTTGGGGAGCATCATTCTAAATGACACCTCCCTCCAAAGCAGTAACGATAAGGAACAAGACAAAAATAAAGTTTTCTGAGCACCCATGGAATGGGTGGAATTGCCATTAATACCCCGATAGCAAATGTAACTGGTATACGCAGAAAAATTTTACGGAGCGCGTCTGCTCCAATATAGACATGTCCATTTGGAAACACCAGATGCATTGCTTTTTCACAATCTTCCCGGCGTAGCTTTGGAAATTGCCGATAAACATCCTCAGATTGGTACGGTAAAGCATCAAATTTCTTCAACCAATCTAGCCGATAAAGCCAACGAAGATTTCCGACACAAATTTTACATGAACCATCATAAATGATGGTTGCTTTCATAAGCTCTCCTTTTTTTCAATGCCAATAGTCGTTGGAAAGTTTTTGGGTCTTGTATACCATTGATAACAACGCTCTCTCTTTCTCATAAATTGAGGAGTGAATAATAACGAGACCATCTGTTTCATGTTCTGCCATGGTGTGTACCAATGCACTTTACGTGAAGAGGTGACGATTATTGCTTTTGTGATGATCCGAAATTTTAATCCCTTTTTTCGACACCACGTTTTTAGCTTATTCGAAAAATCAATTTCTTCAGAAACATAAAATGATTCATCAAATCCACCTGTTTCTAACCAAGCTTCTCGATGACAATAGAGATAAGAACCCGCAGCCAGTTTGAAATAAATCGAGACATATTTCCATAACCAGCAACATATCCAGACAAATAAACGATTCGTTATAGATAATCCTTGAGTTTTCATAGTAACAATAACCCCTCCTGCGCCGATATTTTTATGTTCAAAATTTCGGATTGTTTCTTTGAGCACTTCAGAATTTAGATGGGTATCTGCATCCATAAAAATAAGGAGTTTCCCTTTAGCATTTCGTGCGGCCGTATTCCGTGCTCGCGCAATTTGATGATGAGGTTCATAAACAACTTGCGCTCCTTTGGATTGAGCTGCCCGAGCCGTTTGATCTGTCGAATGATTATCGCATACGATGATCTCGTAAGATGGCCCAGCGATTTCAGAAAAACTATAATGAATCGAATCAATGGTGCGACCTATCCATGGCTCTTCATTATAAGCAGGAATGAGAATACTCGTGGATGGATTCATTTAAAAGTTCCTTTCAGAGCCACCATCAAATAGATCGTTCCCATTCCGCCATAAATCATCAGACAGGCAATATGAACTAAAGTGCGGTCCATTTGACCCCTCCAATGACTGCTACTGTAATAAGCAATTTGCAGAAAAGCGCGGAAGAACCAGAAAATGCCGATGCAACCCGCTAACCAGATACAAGCAGAATTGTTCCCATTCATCATTTCAGGAGCAAAACGCCAAGTCATGACGGCAAAGATCGTTAGAGTCAGAGAGATAAACCAACTATGAACATAAAAAACTTCTCGGATGAGAAGAGGCGCTCGATCTAAGTCGGACTTCCATTTTAGAAGCCGAGGTAAAATGAGATTCAGCCCAGCAATTCCAAATTGAATAATCGCTGCTGTTTTGAGAAATGGTTCCATATTCATAGCATTTAAAATTTAGTTTTAATTCCACATGCTCTTGCTGCGCACCAACCGCGTGCCGCTTCAAAAGCAACAAAGAGACCTCCCAATAAAAACAGAACACAAATCCACAATGGCCAATGGATAAGATATCCATAAATAGTCACGCTGAGCATAATAAGAGATAGAATAGCTCGTAGAATTCGGCCTTTGATATCGATATTTGGTTTCATGTTTTAAACTTTTTTTGTTGCCACTGTGAACATAGATCACAAGCGGCTTCAGGCCAGCTCGGAAAACGGAATAAAAAGCCATCATTCAAAAGTCGACTAGGAATAACTCGACGACTTTTAAGAATAAGTTCTGTTTCTGTTCTCAAAATCAATGCGCCGATTTCTAACATCCATTTTGTAGACGGAAGTCCAAATGAAATGCCCCATGCCTCCCGAAGGGCACGCATAAAATCGATGTTTGGTAGAGGGTTAGGTGCAGTAACGTTAATAATCCCATCGATCTTGTCGTGTTCAAGAAGCCAATAAATCGCTCGCACAAAATCTTCATAATGAATCCAAGAAACATACTGGCGACCATCCCCGGAATGTCCACCTAACCCATGGCGCACCAGACCAAGTAACACATCGAAAATACCGCTTTTATCTGGACTCATCGTCATTGCAGATCGAAGTTTTATTTTTCGAGTATGTGGCAGCAATGCTTCATCGAGGGCTCGTTCCCATGCTGTGGCCACATCGATGCTAAATCGCCATGTATCGGGAGCATTTGGCTCGTGACCTCCTAAGATTCCAGAGGTTTCGTCATTAGCGACATCGTAACGATGAGCGTAAATCGTTGCAGTGCTTGCCTGTAACCATACACGAGGAGGTTGTCGTAACTTAGTAAATGCCTCCGTTAACACACGAATTGAATGAACGCGTGACTCCATGATTTCTCGACGATTTCTAGAATGGAAGCGACAATTAACACTGCGTCCGGTTAAGTTGATAATAGCATCTGCACCATTCAATTCATCCACCCATTTGCCTAATGTGTGCCCATCCCATAGAACAACACGCCAGAGGGCAGCCTGTGGTTTTCGACTCAAGACAATTATTTCATGTCCATCTCGGAAAAATGCACGTGCCAGCACCGCACCAACTTGTCCGGAACCACCTGGAATGATAATTTTCATATTTTTAAGAAGGTAAGGGTGGTGGTTTTAAAAATGGTTTTAATTTGTTGATTCGCAAGGCTAATTCGTGATCGGGATAAAGGTGGAGTAAATGCGAAAGTTCAAATCGACTATCCGAAATCAATTCAATAGCCTTACGAGCTAAGGGACGCAATAGAGGCGATGATAAACGTATCGACCATTCTCGAAAGTTTTGAAGTGCATAGAGACACATAATCCAAGCACAGTCTCCACGGTAAATCCCTCCCTCGTCACTGACTGCAATCAACTCTACAGGAATTTGATCTTTTGTAACTTGAGGGAATCGACATTGGGCTTCTGCAGAAGCATAGGGGATGAATCGCAAATGAAGATAAGTAGGTTGCCTTTCTTTTAGTTTTATTGTTGTTTTTGTATTTTCAATAATTACTGAAATTAAAAATCAAAAAAAGCCCAGCGATGGTAACGTTTCAGTTCGCGGGGACGAAGATGCAGGAGTTTTAGCTTTCTTTTGTTCACTGTGGACAAGCCTCTTCTTACACCTCCTTGGCAGAGGGGAAAATTATCTTTATCGATGTCTGATATTTTTATTAGTTTCATATCGTTTCCTTTTTGCGCGATTTTTTAAATTCTGTTAATTCTGTCAAAAAATTCATAACCTGTAACCTAGCACCTATCACCTCTTTATCTTTGTAGCTCATAAATTATCCCATCAATTTCACTAGCAATGGTAAAATCTTGCTTTTTTCCTGTTGAGAGATTTTTCCGAGCAGAAAATCCGCGGTCTTTACAAATTCAAGAAGAGATTCCACTTGTTTTCGAAAAGCCATCGATTCTTTGTTGTGATCGAGCATGGCCAAGGATTCCTGAAGAGCTGTAATCACGGGCTCGATCTCCCGTTTCTTGCGTTCACGCGAAATCGTGCAAAACATCTTCCAAACATCCTTTTCACTCTGAAAATATTCTTTACGATCGCCCTTCCGAAAAACACGACGAACCAATCCCCAATCGACCAATCCACGCAGATTCATATTGGCATTGCCACGACTGATATTGAGTTCTTGCATAATCTCATCCGTGCTTAGTGGTTCTTCACTTACCATCAAGAGAGCGTGGATCTGCGCCATGGCCTTGTTAATTCCCCAACCCGATCCCATCTCCCCCCAACATTGAAGAAATCGCGCTTTTGCTTCATCTAGAGTAGATTTCATAATTTTCAATCCTTTCTGAAAGTACTATATATCCAATTGTAATCGTCGTCAAGTGAAAAAACAGAAAAGGAGCTTGACGGAACTGGTAGTGGTAACCGTAGTCAAACCTCAAGGCAGAAGCCGTAAGGCCAAGCTTTTTTCCTCAAATCACTCATACGCGATAGATGGAGTGCGTGCCGATATCTACGCTCCAAACCGTATCTCCTTCGACATAAAAGACAACTCGCAGATCGGACTCGATAGACACGGCGTGGATCGTTACTCCGTATTCAGCAGAAAGACGATGAATTTTATGAGGCTTCAAACGTGGATCAAACGGATTTTGTTTAAAGATGCTAAAGGTTTTTTTAGCCGACTGTTTTTGAGAGGTCGATAATTTGCGCAAAGCTCGACGAAATGAAGGAGCCGTCCTAAAACGATAGTTCACGTCTTATCGAGTTCCTTTAATGCCTCGTCCAGATCCATCCCTTCTCCACGTTGGATTTCAGCCATGGCTTCTCTAAATGATCCCGGAACTTCTGGTTCAACTAAATGACGGACAGATTCAAGAACTGCCCAACGTTGATCGCTAGAAAGAGCCTCCACTTCGTGGATAATTTCAGCAACACTCATAGAGACAATGTAAGATAACTTAAGGTTGATGACAAGATTTTAATAATTGAGGAGAGTGAAACTGTAGAGACAGCAAATCATCATCGGGATTGAGTGTTTTTTTCTTGTCAACCAACTAAACTATTGTGAAATATGACAGAATAAAAATGTTAGCTTTAGGTAAAATTGTTTGTCTTTGCTATTGACATCTATGGGTTCTTATGGAATCCTTTGTTTTCTATGAAAACTCATCGTGTGTTGCTAGAATTTTATGGATACTTCTAAGATACAAACTCTTCAGGCTGGATGGCGAAAGTCCAATCACGAACCAAGTTTGCGAGAAGTTCATCGCTCGATTGTTGTTCCCAAAGAATATGGATTTTGGAAAAAGGCTTTTGCTTTTGCGGGGCCAGGTTACCTCATCGCGGTCGGTTACATGGATCCAGGGAATTGGGCGACCGATTTGGCTGGCGGTTCTGCTTTTGGTTACAGCTTACTTTCAGTGATTTTAATTTCTAACCTGATGGCGATCTTGCTTCAGGCTTTGTGTGCTAAATTGGGGATTGTTACTGGACGCGATTTGGCTCAGGCATGTCGGGATCATTATTCGCCCGCAGTCTCTTTTGTTTTGTGGATTTTATGCGAAATAGCAATATGCGCCTGCGATTTGGCGGAAGTCATTGGATCTGCGATTGCTTTAAACCTTCTCTTCTCGATCCCGCTCACTTGGGGTGTTTGTATTACAGCCCTCGATGTATTGGCAGTGATGTACTTGCAAAATAAAGGGTTCCGCTACATCGAAGCGCTTGTGATCACTTTGATCCTCGTCATTGGCGGTTGTTTTGGTTTGGAGATCTTATTCTCGAGACCGGAGCTAAGCGGTGTTTTGAGAGGATTTATACCGAAATTCGAGATCATTCAGAATACCGAGATGCTCTATGTAGCCATCGGAATCCTCGGCGCAACGGTGATGCCGCATAATCTCTATCTTCATTCGTCGATTGTTCAAACCCGTAAATATGAACAGACTGAGGAAGGTAAAGCAGAGGCTGTCAAATTTGCTACCATTGATTCCACTTTCGCTTTGATGTTCGCGTTGTTTATCAACGCGGCCATTCTCATCGTCTCTTC
>CAYVFJ010000199.1:0-7941 GCA_964450905.1 uncultured Verrucomicrobiota bacterium | reverse complement strand
CATCTGCGGAAAGAGGCACTTGATGCAAAACGCCGTCCACACGATATCGAATCCGAAGAGAAGTTTCCATGGGTTCAAAATGAATATCTGTTGCTCGCTCATAATGAGCTTCGCGGATCACCTGATTCACAAATTTAACAACCGACGCCTCCGATTCATCTAAATCTTCTTCCCCTTGCAAACGATCGTCTTCCAAGTTTTTCCATTCTTCCTGACCCAACATGGCATGCAAGGTATCTGCTCCCACACCATAATTTTCTTTAATGAGTTTGATAATATTTTCTTCATCCATTTTTTCCCAAACAATTTCTTTTTGAATGATATAAGTAAGAAGTGCTGCTGTGGTAGAATGGTTGACATGAGAAGAAACCACCGTGATCTGATGATCATTTTCGTCGATGGGCAAAATGTGGCGCTCAAAAATCATTCGTCGAGGGAAACGATTCGAAATCTGAAACCGCCGCAACTTTTCTTCAATTTCGTGAGGGGTCATATTGGATCATTACCTGGTTGGAGGGGCTTGTGGGAGAACGGGCGTTGGCACGCCCGCAGTCCTTGGAGTGATCAGGGTGCGTCGAGGACGCACAGGAACAGGAGGACGAGGAGCCGTGCCTATCGGGGTTCCTGGAGGATTGACACCGGGATGCGATTCCATGATGGTTTGTGTGGGAGCAATATCCGATAAAGACAAAGGAGGTAAAAGTTCTCCACCCACTTCAATGACCACCGTTTTTTGCGGTCCTTTAATATTCACTTCTTTAACTTCTACGGTCGTGGCTCCCTCATCGACTTTTTGGCCGGGACTGAGACAATAACTCTGGTTAAGAACGATATTTTCAATCCCTACTTGGATCTTATTTCCCCAGTCCAAATATCCTGTAAAACGATAGTTTCCCTGATTCGAAGGGCCTGCAGGCACTTCAGGAGTTGAAGGCTTGGTAAAAAAAGGATTTCGTTTAATGATCGATTCGTATTTCGAGAAATCATCTTTTCCTTCTTCTCCCATGGAAAAGTTTATCAACAATAAAATTAAACAGAAGATGATTTGAATGGTTTTCATTTGATTTTTTACAAGGGGAGTTATTATCTGCCTACTGTATTCGTGAAAGAACCGGTATTCTGCAATGACTGTTGTCCAATGTTCTGTAATTGTTGTTGCAGTTGCTTACGTGTTCCTTCTAGTTTCTTTTGGAGATCCGGAGTGTTCACTTGCGGGGCAAGATCATCCAGTAATCGAAGAGACCCTTCAATTCTGCTTTTCGATGGAACTTGTGGAACAGGAGAACTACCGGTTTTCATGACTTGATAAAAACCAACGCCATAACCCGATGAACTGATTTGTTGAAGCAACTGGGATTTCTGGTTTTCATTTAAATTTTTTGAGAAGACATCACGAACTAATTGTCGAGCGTTGTTATCCTGAAAATCCATCCGTCCCAAATAATATTGTCCACCATTTTGCAAGACTGTTTTTATGGTTTTTTCGTCACCCAAAAGTTTTTGAAAAGATTTTACCTGATCTTCGATAGGAAATTGTGCCAAAGCATTCAACCAACTAGAAAGCATCATTCCCGGCTGTTTTTTTATCAACTCTTCAACTTGAGGAATCAATTCTTTGGCTTGATAATATCCCACCAATTCTAACATTTGATTATTCAAAAAAACTTGTTGCCCTTGATTTTTTGAGGCTGGATCGTTTGAGATCGTTGTGAGGATTTCCGAAACAGCTTTCAAAGCTTCAGAACGATATTTCCCTGGAACCTGTTTTTCGAGATTCTTCGTCGCCAAAAGCGCCTCGTATCCAGAGGCGCTCGTCTGGAGAATCTCCAGACTGGTTGCCGTCGAGATAGGGTCGTTCATAAAATAAAGAGTGTCCAAAAGAGCCGCGCGCAGCGTGGGATATTGGGTCTGTCGCCCCCCAAATAAATTATTTTGTCCAATGGCAATATCCTGCTGACTTCTTAAAAACTCTTGAATCGCTTGAGAACCGTCTTCGCCAAAATCACGAAGTTGCTGTAATCGTCCCATTACTCTGGAAAGATCAATTTCTGGAGAATCGGTGTTTTCAATTTCATACAACAAACGATCAATGACTTCTTTCGCGGTTTGAGGAAGGTTTTTGCTAAAAGCCTTGGGAGAAGATGGAGTTGTTTCTGGATTGGATTCAGATGGAGATACTTTTGCTTCCTCCGTTTTAGAAGATTTTGACATCGCGCGTGATTTTGCTTGAACCTGTTTTCGCACCGTTTTTTCGCCCTTCGACAAACTCACTTTCTTGATGTCCGAAGCTGCTGGCTTGGAATCCGTTAAAAATGTTACATGCGAAAACCAACCAAAAATCGTTCCAATGACAAAAGCCATAAAGATGAAGGGCCATGGAAATGATTTGGATGATGAGGTTAAAGGAGAGGATGAAGATTGAGGATTCATTTTAATTTTGAGTTCTTAGTTATTAGTTTAAAAATTCTTGATCTCAAGCTAAAAATTAAGAACTAAAAACTTAAAAACTATCATTTAGGTTTAAGGACTACGGAAATCGTTAGATTTCCCCTGAAACTATCTTCAGTCGATTTGGGGGGGGCGATATTGCATTTTTCAATTTGAGGATGTGCTGGATCCATATTCAGATCATACAAAAACTTGATCACCGATTCCCAGGTGCCTTTTTCTAAAGCGCAATTCATACTCCAACGATTGGAGTTCATCTTTCCTAGTCGACTTGATGAATCCTTACTATTTGCGCGATCCCCTTTGTTTTCAAATTCACTGCTACTACTGCTCGGTCTGGATTGGATGGTCACCTTGCTTTTGGCGGCGAGTTCATCCACGTGCTTCATCCATGCCACGGCGTTTTCAATATGCGGTGATTTGCTTTCCTTTTTCTGATCCAAAGAAGACAACTCCTTTGCCCATTGATCTTTTCGTTGAATCGTCTCCTCTCGCTTGGCCACATCGCTTTTCAGCTCTTTCAACGCAAGATATCTTTCATGAGAACGTTTTCCCCATGGAATGATGAAAAGATAATTGAGAAAGATGAAGATACCGGCCAGGGCTACGGCAATAAACCGAATTTCTTTTGTTTTGAGGGATGGCCATTTCATAGAGAAGCGCCTTTTTGAAGTTTCATTCCTACTCTCCAATGATAGCTACGGTCCGGTTTGATATCGCCTTCCGGTACGCTCATGGTTTTGATAGATGGATTTTTTCTTAATTCCTGAATATAATCAAGGGCCGCTTCTTTCCGGGTCGCGATCCCCATCAGCTTTAGCTCGCCCTGAAAAACATAATCAAATTTAGTGAAGGTAACTTCGGGAGGTCTAGGTTTATCAATCTCCACTAATAATTCCAATGGATTTCCAGTGGGACTCTGACTTGCCTGCACGGCTGCCAAATCTTTCTCGATCTGCTTCGCTTCGATGTAAGCCGGTTCTTGGTTGGTTTTTCTCTTGGCATAATCATCTTCTTGATAAGAAAACCAGATTGAAAAGATCGTCAAGATCGAAATCCCAAGACCGTAGACTCCAGAAAAGAGCCACGCAGCCGTCAGCCATCGGCGACGTTTGGATTGACGCTCCAAATGTTGTTTCCAAAACTTAGGTTGCAATTCAAAACTGATGAGCTTGCCGGCCACTTCCTGTTGAGAATAGCTTTCCAATTGTTGTGAGACAGGATTGGCCTTTTCTATCAAATGCCACTGAATCGCTGGACGATTCGATGAAGATAAATCTTGATCTCTCAATTCTTCAGGAAACAAATCATTCCCAACTTTCTTCAACCAGGAAGCATTGGTTTCGCTGCAAAAATAAAATCTTTGACGAATCGCTTGCACCACTCCTTCTGTTACTTTTAATGCCTTGACGATCGCGCGACCGTTTTCTCCTTTCATCACGACTCCCCAAAATCCGTGATCCGAATTTTCTCTTGAAACAATCCAATCTGCCAATACATCCACGATAAATCGAGGAGTTGTAACACCCAACTTTTGAACCCCTTTAAAGACTCTTTCGATTCTTTCTTTTTGAAAGATCGCGATCGCGCATAAAGTGCTAGAAGTGCCCCGATGAAGAATGCTTGTGGAAAGGGTGTGTTCTTCCGATTCCAATTCCACCAAGCTTTGCATGATTCCCTCAGCCATCGCATGAACCTCCTTGAGATCGGTGGATGGAAATTCTTCCACCATCAGAAAAACGTCTTCCGAAGGAACCACCACAAAAGAAGATTGACCGCGCTGAGATCTCCACTGAAGATCACGAAGAATCTTCTTAATCTTCTTCAGCGAAACGGAGCCATCCAACATAAAGGTGATATGTTTGGAGTCACCCGCCTTTCCATCTTGATGTTGCAGAATACAAAGATCCGCTTGATTGTTAGCATCGACCGAAACCATCATCATGGAATGAGAAAGACGCGGCGAAGACGGTGTCTTTCCATTTTTTTGAAAAACTTTAAATAAAGATGAGGCCATTTTTATTTCATTTTTAAAAAATCAAGATGAAGTTCGTGGAAGAGATTTTATTTCTATCACACGAGAGTCCTCTAATAATTGAAGGCCCAACCCTTTTCCTTTCGTGGCTAATGCCTCACGAACCACTCTCTGCCCACTGAATTCTCCTATCCCACGCAGTCGAAATAAGGCCGTAGTAGTCGTGGTCCCAGAAGACACCATTTCCTGAGTCACGGGCGTTTTCTGTTTGCCAGATGTGTTTAACGGAATGGAAGACGGAACGCCAGCAAGAAACTGATCGTCCTTGGTCCCTCCCATTTCGTCTGTGCCCAATCTGATATGAATCATCTGTTCGGCGTCTTCCATGGATATATTGAGAGCCGCGGCAATCAATACCGCGGGCGCCGTGTTGAGATTGATTTTTCCGTCTCCATAAAGGGTGGTGAATAATTTTAGAGGCAATTCTTTTCCCTCGGAATCCACGATGACATTCAAATCTAAAAGCTTATCCCCACCCATGATCCAAGGAATTTCTCCCATCTCTGTGAGAGGGGCGTTCTTGGAGCTTCGAGGATCTACATCCAACCCTCGATAATCGGATGATTCAGCTCCATTCAGCGAACTTGCGTCATCCGGATCCTGCCAATCTTTAAGCGCATCAAACCATGCGTCCACCGTTTCCGTCGCCAAACCGGCATCCTCCAATAAATTTCGCCAAATATACTCCGGTGTTTTTGACCAATGAATTTTAGATTGCTCATCGTCAATCTCAATCCAATAGGTTCCTCCCTCTAAATCCATATGATCCGAAGACCATATCCCTTGAAAATGAGCTAAATCCAAAGGCTTTGAATCCGGATCATTCCCGGATTCCGCGAGTTTCTTTTGTTCTTCATTAAAAATAGTATTTAAGGACGCGATCGCTGTCTCTGCCAAAAGGTCGGCCTGAAATCTTTTGGTTCGAATGGAAGTATCTCCCAAAATCAAAGCAGCCCGATCCGCAGCGATTAAAGTCGCGAAAGACAAAACCATCACCGCCCAAAGAACAATGATCAGCGCGGAAGCGCGTATATTTCGAATTTTGAAACTTTGAGTTTTCATGGGTTGATTAAAAAACCATTTGTGTTTACAGCAGCCGGAGCCACATGATTTGTTTCTGAAAATGTATTTTCCAATTTTATTGGGGGATGAACAAATGCAGTCCAATAATGCTGCCACTCGGTGATATCCATTCCTGTTTTTTCTCCTTTAAAAACAATCCCCATTTGAACGGCTTGAGGCGCTCTATTTTCTTCTTCCCAACCATCCACCCATTCTCCCCGATCATGATCCCAATATCGAACCCGAAAAGCTTCGATCTCATCCAAGAGAACAGTTTTTCGTTGCCAATCATCTTCTTCCATCGTCAAGGGAGCGGCCAACACAACCAATTCATGTTTTCCGTGATCGCCTTGTTGCGCGGTAATCATAACTCGTTCCAATGGAGAAAATTGAATCGACGACTCTCCCACATCAGGAGAAAGAGCCGTGATAAAAGAAACACTATCGGCTTCTCCACCTCCCCCACCCTCGTCAACTCCTTTCCAAGCATAAAGAGTTTGCGGTTGAATGTGAAAAATACTTGCTTCAACCGATTCCCCCAGACGTTTCAAGATCAATTCAGGCGCGTTTTCTTCGTACCCACCTTTGGCAACTCTTTCAGAAGCCTTCCAACATGCAACCCATAAAGAAGCTACCGCGGCCATCAGCAAACCAAAAATGAGAACTGAAACAACTGCCTCAAGCAAAGTAAAACTCTTAAAATTCCTTTTTATCATAATCAAAAAATGAACTTACTCAGGAACCTCTTGTTCTCGAACTTCCGGGTGTCTCTGAACGAGACTTACAAAAGTCTGTTCTTGCGCCGTCGACCCCTCTTTCCAACTGACTGCCAAAGTGGATTTTAAAAGTTCAGCATCGTCCGTCTCCTCCACATTCTGATGCCACTCAAACTTTCGATTCCGAACCGTTTTTTCACCAGAATAACTTCCCACCTGAATCTCGGTTTCAAGCGAATTGGCAATCTTCCATTCTTGAAGATAATTCTCCGCCAAATCGAGGGCGATTTGCACATTATCCGAAGACGAAACTCCTCGAACACATCTTCCAACGGCAATCCCCAAATTGGTTAAAGCCAATCCAAGAATGGCCGTCGCAAGCATCAGTTCCAATAAAGCGACTGCAGAAAGGGATAAGTAATTCTTCATTCTTTTCACTTCTTCTTTAGAGTTACTTGTTCCATCACAGGCAACCCTGCCCAATCCATTTTCACACGCCAGACATCCCCCTTGGGGCCTGTCACCAATAAACTAGCATGACGAACACGCTTATTTGGAAAAAAGTGAACGGCTCCCGTCTCGTTCTCTTCAACTTCAGATGAGATACGCAGGAGGGAATCTATTTTCACGTCAAAAGTTGCTAGGCCAACGATTGCATCATGAACTTCAGCAGCGGCGCCGTGGTTTATCTCCGGTTTTTCCATTGCTTTCGCATGAAATTGAGATGCTTTTGCGTCCCATTCCACAACCCATTCCCTTCCGTCGCGCCACGCTTGAGAACGAGCTTTGAGCCATGCCATTTTGATTTGCTGCGCTCCACGCCGAGCATATTCCGTTTGCCATTTTCCACGTAACGAAACAACAGTAGCCGTGAAAATAAAACCCAAAATCACCAAAGCAAACATCATCTCGATTAAAGTATAAGCGTGGCAATTCCGTAAGGCTTGACGCTTAAAAACATTCCGATGCCGTTTACCAATTGGTAATATCATCCTCACTGCTTGAAGGGTTGAAGCCACGAGAACTCAAATCGTAGCTATCTTGATTATGACTCCCCGGGCAAACATAGATATATTCACGTCCCCACGGATCCA
This sequence comes from uncultured Verrucomicrobiota bacterium, assembly GCA_964450905.1. Lineage (GTDB taxonomy): Bacteria > Verrucomicrobiota > Verrucomicrobiia > JABWAM01 > JABWAM01 > CAYVFJ01. The sequence goes on along the minus strand of CAYVFJ010000199.1, from coordinate 586 downwards.
ACGGAACAGTTTTATTTTCCAAATAAGCTTTCCAATTTTGAGGCGCCGGTTCTGAGGAAGGCTTTTCAATCAACGCTTTAATGCCCTGTTCCGTTGTGGGAAAGGTTCCGTTATCCATTTCATACAAATTGAGTGCAGTACGAATCGTTGCCTTAATCGTGCTATTGGCCGTGTTAATACGCGCTTCTTTCACCCGATTGTTAATATTGACAATCGCCCCCGTTACAATCAAGCCAATGATCACCACCACCGCCATGATTTCCAAGAGAGTATAGCCCGATTGACTTTTTCTTAAACTTCCGAGAGCTCCCTTTATTTCTGGTTCTTTAAATTTCATAATGATGTTTCTTTAAAAGTTTTGAGTGCTAAGTTTTCCCCACTAAAGGTGTTTGATGTTCATCCGCCCACCACCGCGCTGAAGAATCAGGCAGGCGACCTCCGTTGCTTTACTGATATTGAAACAGAAATTCATGTCTCCAAGGAGACTATCGTTAACAAATAAGTTTTTCAACTAAACAAATAGGTGATTGCCAGATTTGACATAAGATATTTGAACGATAGTCATTATTCACACCACCAGTTCCGT
>CAYVFJ010000198.1:0-3345 GCA_964450905.1 uncultured Verrucomicrobiota bacterium | reverse complement strand
AAGCGAAAATCAGGTGATTGTCTTCGCGGAATGGATGGGCCGAAGCCCACAAGAAGTTGAGGATCAGGTTACTTATCCTTTGACCGTTAATTTGCAAGGTCTTGCCGGTGTGAAGACGGTCCGTGCGAGATCTGATTTTGGCTTTTCGATGGTTACTGTCATCTTCGAGGATAAAATCGATACCTATTTTGCTCGGACACGTGTTCTCGAACGATTGAATACCATCGCCAATCTAATGCCTAAAGGGGTGGTTCCTGCTCTTGGTCCTGATGCGACAGGTCTCGGTTGGATTTATCAATATTATCTTGATACTTCCAAAGCTACAGCGATGGGCAAAGGTTATAATTTGGGTGAATTACGAACGTATCAAGATTGGTTTGTGCGCTATCAACTCAATTCTGTTCCGGGCGTGGCTGAGGTTGCTTCCATTGGTGGATTTGTAAAGCAATATCAGGTGGACGTGGATCCAAACAAACTACGAGGATTGGGGATCACCTTTAGACAAGTGACGGAAGCCATGATGGGGTCAAACAATAATGTGGGAGGAAATGTGATTGAACAGAACGGCATGGAATGGTCTGTCAGAGGTTTAGGATTGATTCGGTCGATTGTCGATTTAGAACAAATTTTGGTTGGTTACAAAAATAATCAACCCATTTTGGTTCGTGATGTTGCTAGAATTCAACTTGGCCCCGATTTTCGTCGTGGAACACTGGACCGAAATGGCGAGGAAATTGTCGGTGGCATTGTGATTGCGCGTTATGGGGTGAGCACCAGTGAGCTGATCGATCAAGTCAAAAGTAAAATGACTGAAATTCAAAAAGGTCTGCCTGAAGGAGTCGAAATAAAACCATTTTACGATCGAAGCGAACTCATTGGACGCGCGGTCACCACTTTGCGTTTTGCTCTTATCGAAGCCGTGATTTTAGTTACTTTAGCGCATATTGTTTTTCTATTTCACTTTCGTTCCATCGCGATTGTCACGATTCCGCTGCCTTTATCGATTCTCATTTCTTTTATTTTGATGAAAGAGTTTGGAATTACTTCCAACATTATGAGTCTTTCTGGAATTGCGATTGCCATTGGTGTGTTGGTGGACGCGGGCATTGTGGTGACGGAATGTGTGATGCGCGAAGCCTTTCTTCGGATCCAACGTGAAGTGCCTCATGCCACAGATCAGGAGAAGCAGAAGTTTTTAATCGATCATATTGGTGAGATTACGTTAACTGCCACGCGTTTGGTGGTTCGTCCTATTTTTTATTCTATGGCGATCATTATTCTCGCGTTTATTCCTGTTTTTGCGCTGACCGGACAGGCAGGTAAACTTTTCCATCCACTTGCGTTTACCAAAACGTTTGCCATGATCGCTTCGACCGCAATGGCGGTAACGCTTGTGCCTGTTTTATGCACCCTCCTGATTCGCGGAAAAATCCATGATGAACAAAAAAACTGGGTCATGCGATTTTTGTTAGCTCTTTATTTGCCAGTTTTAAGAGCAGCACTTCGGCATCGAATCGTGACTCTGAGCATTGCAGCTGTTCTTTTGATTTTAGCTGTTTTAAAAGCTCAGAATTTCGGCTCGGAATTTATGCCACCCTTAAATGAGCGCGCTCTTCTTTTTATGCCTACGGCCTTGCCAAATACGTCGCTCACTGAAGTCAAAAGAATTATGGCAGAACAGGATCGTATTTTAAGTCGATTTGCTGAGGTCCAAGAAGTGGTTGGCAAACTTGGGCGCGCAGATACGGCAACCGATCCTGCCCCGATTTCGATGATTGAAACCACAATTACTTTAAAACCTGAACATGAATGGCGGAAGGGAATGACGAAAGAAAAATTAGTGGAAGAAATGACAGAAGCGATGAGTCATTTTCCTGGATTTCAATCTTCCTTTCTTCAACCGATTCAAAACCGAATTTTGATGCTCAATACAGGTATCAGAGGACAGGTTGCAGTCAAGGTGTTGGGGGATGATTTGCATGTTCTTGAGGCAAAGGTGCTTGAAGTAGAAAAAGTTTTGCGATCGATTCCTGGAGCAGTCGGTTTTTATACGGAACGACCTTTGGGCGCTTCTTATTTGGAGATCGATCTCAAACGGAGCGAGCTCGCGCGTTATGGAGTTCCCATGAATGAAGTGTTGGATGTCATCGAAACGGCCATTGGCGGACGCAATCTCTCTGTGACCATTGAAGGACGACAACGGTTTCCTATTCGCGTGCGATATGCTCGAGAACTGCATGATACACCTCAAGCCATTCAAAACATTCATGTTTATTCGATGGATGGAATGCCTATTCCGCTCAGTAAAGTAGTGGAAATTCGAAATGTCATGGGGCCTTCCATGATTTCAAGTGAGAACGGTCAGCTCCGAGTTTTTGTTCAGTGCAACGTGCAGGGACGTGATTTGGGTGGTTTTGTTGAGGAAGCTAAGGCGAAGGTTGCTGAGAACATTAAATTGGCGCCTGGAACTACGATTGCTTGGGGGGGTGAATACGAAAATTTATTGCGCGCCAGACAGACTTTAAAAATGGTTGTTCCGATGGTGATCTTCACCATTTTCATCATGCTTTACCTGGTTTATCGATCTTTTAAGGAAGCGGCTCACGTGCTTTTAGCTGTTCCTTTTGCCTTAACCGGTGGCGTTTTCTTGCAATCACTCTTGGGTTACAATTTTTCAGTCGCTGTATGGGTGGGTTATATTGCGCTGTTTGGAACGGCCGTTCAAACCGGTGTGATTATGGTGATTTATTTGGAGGAAGCCGTCAAACGAAAGACCGCGGAACATGGCGGACATCTGAATCCCTCCCAACTTCTTGAAGCCGTTGTCGAAGGCGCCGCGCTTCGATTGCGTCCTAAGATCATGACTGTTTCAACAGTCCTAGCGAGTCTGATCCCTTTGATGTTGCCATTTTTTTCACAGGAACGTACGGGGATTGAGGTGATGCGTCCGATTGCCACTCCCGTCATTGGCGGAATGATTTCCAGTTTGATCCATATTCTTCTTGTCACACCCGTGATTTTTTATTGGATTCGAGAACGCGAATTGAGAGCCTCGCAAGTCTAATTCGTCTAGAACGGATCTCAGATTTGTCTCACGCAGAGTTCACGGAGAGCACAGAGGGTTCAGCTCTAGCCATATCACTTTAGAAATTAAAAATGAGAAGTTGAGGATGAGCAACTTACATTTTTATTTTTCTATGCGAAGGAGTTGTCGTAAGACATAAGGTAAAATACCGCCATGCTGGTAATAGTCGATTTCAATCGGAGTATCAATTCGAAGTTTAACAGCAATCTCTTCTTGAACGCCATTTTGCCGATGAATCATCAATCTCACGTTTTGCATGG
>CAYVFJ010000197.1:0-4168 GCA_964450905.1 uncultured Verrucomicrobiota bacterium | reverse complement strand
CAGTTATCAGACAGAATCCACGGGAATTCGCAAAGGAGAGGTGGTGAATCATGCGGAAGCAAGTCGTTGTATTCTTCAGGCGATTCATGAGGCCGAAGAAGCTCTCAATATGGAAATCGCCCAGGTGGAAATAGGATTAACAGGGGGTCATGTTGAGTCGGGCAATCATCGCGGAACCGTTCCTATTCGAAGTGAAACTCGTCAGGTGTTGGAAGAAGATGTGACAGAAGCGGTGGATAACGCTCGTGCTTGTGTGTTGTTGGCTGAGGGAAAGACGGTGTTGCATGTGATCCGACAACAATTTTATCTGGATGGAAATGAGGTGGGATTAGAACCGTTGGGACTGATTGGATCGCGTCTGGAAGCGGATGCTCATTGTATTTACGGGGTTGCTACCCGATTTCAGAACATGCTGAATTGTCTTCATTCTCAGCAGACCACTGTGGTGGAAGCGACGAGTCACGTTTTTAATGGTTTGGCAAGCGCCCTCGCTGTTCTCGGTCCTCACGAAAAAAGTCTGGGCGCAATTGTTTTGGATATAGGAGCTGGGACAACAGAATATCTTGTATACGCAAAAGGAATGATTCGACAAACGGGCGTGCTCGCTGTGGGAGGAGATCATCTTGTCAACGACCTTCTTCTAGGACTCAAATTGCAAAGCCGTCGTCGTGCTGAAACTCTCATTCGTGAACATGGATCAGTATGCTTAGATGATTCTATTCGCGGCAAGACGATTACCGTGAAAACAAGCGATCTTCTTGTCGACCGTGAACGCACTTTATATTTGGAACATATTCACGCGATTTTAAATTGTCGAATGGATGAGATTTTGAGAATTATTTATGATCGAATTTGTGCTCAAGGATTGCATGATTTAATTGGCAGCGGCGTTTATCTTACAGGAGGTTGTTCGCGAATTCATGGTCTCACTGAGTTGGCGCAGTCTGTTTTTGAAATGCCCACAACTCTAGGTGTTCCCAAAGGATTTGAAGGTCAGATTGAACGGATGGCACAACCAGAGATGTCGACGGCTGTGGGATTGGTCAAATATGGTCATATGAAACGCCAAGAAACACGATCTTACCGAGGAGGATTATGGAATGATCTCAAGAATTGGATCCACGGAAGGTTAACAGGATGAGTATGGATATGAAAAATCCTCATGTGCCAGATTCAAATTCGTCGATCCCTTCTACTGGAAGTGGACGTCGATCGCCTTACGAAAAGAAAATTCGCATCAAAGTAGTCGGCGTCGGAGGTGCCGGCGTGAATGCCGTAGACCGATTGGTGATGGATGGATTTCATGAGGTAAGCGTTCTAGCCGTCAACACGGATGTTCAGGCTTTAACCTCCTCTGTTGTGAATGAGAAATTACAAATTGGAGAAAATTTAACCCACGGCTTAGGGGCAGGAGGTGATCCTGAAATTGGACGAAAGGCGGCTTTGGAAAACATCGAGCAACTCAGAGATATTCTTGGAGGATATGATTTGATATTCATAGCCGCTGGAATGGGAGGTGGAACCGGAACAGGCGCAGGTCCTGTCGTCGCACGGGTGGCTCGAGAAGAAGGAGCCCTGGTTCTTGCTTTAATTACTCTTCCCTTTACTCATGAAGGAAAACAACGAGCTGAAATTGCTCGTGACGGTCATCAAGCCATGGAAGAGGCCGCGGATGCTGTGATCTGTATTTCCAACGATCGACTGCTTACGCTTGCGGATGAAAAAACAAGTGTCTTAAACGCTTTTCGTCCTACGGACGAGTTCTTGAGCAGTGGAGTTCGTAGAATTTGGCAAATGCTTTCGCGCACAGGTCTCATTAATATTGATTTTGCAGATCTCTGTTCGGTTTTGCGGGGTCGAAGCGGAGAGACCTTGTTTGGGTTTGGAGAGGGAGTGGGAGAAAAAAAATTAGAAAAAGCCTTGGAAGAATCTCTGAGCAGCCCTCTCCTAAGTGATTCAAATATTCTCTCTAAAGCGGAAAGCGTCCTTTTGGGAGTGACCCATGGACCAGATTTTACGATGGTTCAACTGCAACGTTTGATGAGTGAACTTCATCAGAAAATGGGGCCCCAGACCGCATGCAAACAAGGAATTATCGTGGATGAAAATTATGTGGATCGACTTTCGATCGTCATGATCGCGTCTACGGGAAGAATTTTGCCCAAGAAAAATCCGTCGTCGCCTGTTGAAGAAAAACATTCTGATTCTGGAAAACAGAAACAGACTAAGAAATCTTTGGATTCATCGGAAAGCACGATCAAAAATACATCCGACAGCTTTTTTGTGGACGAAATGGTTCATTATCGTCCTAACAAGAAAAAAGGTGGAGTGTATGAATTTATTGGAAGCGGCCCAAAACAGGGAACTTTAAAATTGGATGAATCCACACGAGGTCTCTTCGAGCGTGTGGAACGGACCGTGGTCAATGGAGAAGATTTAGATCGGCCAACTTTTATTCGCAGGGGAATTGTTTTAAAAAATGTGTCGTAGATCAACGATCCTATTCATGTGCTATGAAAAAACTTGAAGTTAAAAAAGAAGAATTATCGGTGGAAATTAATTTTCTTGAAGGCTTAAGACAAAGAATTCCTCAAGATCCAGAAATTCTCAAGCTGCTGGGCGATGATTATACCAAAAGCGGTCGTTGGCAGGATGGATTAAATGTGGATCAGGAGTTGGTGCGTTTATTTCCAGAAGACTCTCTTGTGCAATACAATTTGGCTTGTAGTTTGTCCTTATTAGGGCATGTCAGAAAAGCGGTTGAAGGGATCATGAAGGCCATTCATTTTGGATATCGCGATTGGAATTGGCTCATGAAAGATTCTGATCTGGAAAATTTAAGAAAAAGCCAGGAATTTGTTCCCATTGCTGATTGGATCGAGAAACAGACTAAAAAATAACAGGTCGTTCTTCCCTCTCTATCCCTCCGGAGCAGAAGGGGTTGGGAGAGGTCGCTTCCGGAATCTGGGAAAACCTCCTTGGTAAGGAGGAGAATTGAGAAGAAACTGTTACTCTGTTTTTATACAAGTAGGCGCCCCGGTTCATTCGTAGGAATAATCAAATATGAAACTGGTATATAAAATTTCTAATCGTTTACTGAGAGAAGCGCGCCATGCGTTGGCTTACCGACGTGCCCAAATGTTTGGCACTGAATTGACTGAAAAGGATGTTTTAGAAGCATGGCACCGAAGGTCAGCATCTTTAAAGGATCGGGATTGCGTGGAGGAATGGTTAAAAAGTAAACCACATCTTTTCACTTCGGATTTCGAATTATCGCAAAACAGAACAGATTCCTATCAGAAAGCGGATCATCTAATGGAGGGAATGATTTCCATCTTCAATCGTTCCTATCCATCGAAACTTCCGCAGCTCTGGCATCAAGATCCTCTCACGAATCAACCGTGGCCGATGAATATTCATTTTACACGTCCAAATGCTTTTCATCCTTCAAGAGATGGAATTACCGATATTCGACGGCTTTGTGAAGTAGCCCGTTTTAGTTGGGCGTTGCCTCTGGTTGATGCTTTTAAAATCACCAGGGATCTAAGATATGCCAAAGCTTGGTGTGAATATGGAGATAGCTTTATCAAAAATAATCCTCCGGAATTTGGCCCTCATTGGCTTAACGCGATGGAAGTTGCCATTCGTGCCATCCAATGGTGTCGCGCCTTATCCATCTTTTTTTCAGAAAAAGAGTTTCTAAATTTCATTCTCCATTCTCCATTCTCCATTCTCCATTCACTTCTCGCTCATGGCCGCTACATCCGTTCCCATCTCGAATGGACGCCGCATGGACGCACAAACCATTATCTTGCAGACCTCGTGGGATTGCTGACTTTATCTGTTTTTGTTCCACAATTTCGTGAATCTAAAGAATGGCGAAGATTTGCAATCCATGGTCTGATTCATGAAATTGAAGTGCAAACCGATTCAGAAGGTTTTCATGCAGAAGCTTCAACGGCCTATCATCATTTCGTTCTTGAACTTTACAGATTAGTAATCGCTTTGGATCAACAACATACCCTTGGTTTTCCATCGCGTTTTTATAAACGCGTGGATCAGATGGAAGAGGCGGATCATATCATCCGTGGATCAGAAGATTTGGATCCGCGGATAGGAGATGATGATAGTGGAACGTTAGGAATTGGGAATTCAGAATCTGATCGGA
>CAYVFJ010000196.1:0-2664 GCA_964450905.1 uncultured Verrucomicrobiota bacterium | reverse complement strand
AAAAGAACATTCTCCATAGTTTTTCACTTTCAAAATCCATGAGCCCATCCATTTTACCTCCTCCGCCGATTATGACAGGGGAACAACCCTTGTATGGCCCTCGCAGCTATCAAGTGATGAGTGGAAATGATTTGGGATCTCAACTTTTGGAAGTTTCCATGGGACCGCATCATCCAAGCACCCACGGAGTTTTCCGGATGGACGTAGTTCTTGATGGAGAGGAAGTCACAAAACTAAAACCCGTTTTTGGATATCTCCATCGCAATCACGAAAAATTAGCTGAGAATATGTCGTATTTAGGATCGATGCCTTATACCGATCGATTGGATTACTTTTGTTCCATGACCAATAACTGGGCTTATGCTTATACCGTTGAGAAATTGGCTGGAATTAAAGTCCCGGAACGCGCCGAATACATTCGGGTGATCATGGCTGAATTGACTCGTCTGGTAAATCATACTTGTCTGATTGGTTTTTTAGTGAATGATTTAGGCGCGTTGGGAACACCTCTTCTTTATGCCTTTCGCGAGCGAGAAAAGATTTTGGATATTTTTGAAGCAGTGAGCGGCGCTCGGATGATGTGTAATTACATGCGTTTTGGAGGGGTTCGTGTCGATTTGACTCCTCAAATTCTTAAGCGCATTTCTCAAATTGTAGATCATTATCCTCATTTTCTAGATGAATTTCATACCCTTTTATCTTATAACGAAATTTTAATGGCGCGCTGCCAAGGAGTAGGGGTTCTACCTAAAAAATTGGCAATCAACGCGAGCATTACAGGCCCCATGCTCCGAGCCAGTGGTGTCGATTATGATATTCGGAAAGTAGATTCATATGGAATCTACGAGCGTTTTGCTTTTCGAGTTCCGCTTGGTGAACATGGAGATGTTTATGATCGCTATATGGTGCGTCTTCTTGAAATGCATGAAAGCATCAAAATCCTTCAGCAAGCTCTGAAGCAATTTCCAGAGAAAGGTGAGTTTACTAATTCGGAAGTTAAAATTCGAAATTTTAAGACAAAGCCAGGAGAAGCCTATGGACGGATTGAAAGTCCAAAGGGAGAGTTGGGGTTCTATTTGATTAGCACGGGCGGAACAAGCCCCTATCGTTATCGAGTTCGTCCACCCAGTTTGATCAATCTAACTATTTTGGAAGATATGTGTCTTGGACAAAAAATAGCAGATGTCATTGTTATTTTGGGATCTGTAGATATAGTTCTAGGAGAGGTGGATCGGTAATTTGACCAATGAGAAGTTAGAAGTTAAAAATTAGAAATGAATAACAAATCATGTCATCGTTCAACCTCAGGCTGTCATAGCTGGATAGTTACCATCCCTTTATTCTTAATTTCTAACTTCTCATTTCTAACTTCTAACTTTTTATAAATATGCTTGGTTCTGCTTTACTTCAGGGAATGTCGGTCACAGCTAAAAACCTGGTCGGAAGTTATTTCGATAAGGATCGGTTGACGACTATTGAATATCCGGATGAACGAAAGGAATTGGAAGAAAACTACCGTAATTTTCCATTTCTGGTTTTTGATAAGGATGCGGATCATCTCCGTTGTGTGGCATGTAAAATTTGTGAAACAGAATGTCCGCCTCAGTGTATTTACATTGAAGTGATGCGTGATGAGAATGGTAAGATTGTCAAACAACCAAAAGTTTTTGATATCGATTATTCGGTTTGTATGGGATGTCAGATTTGCGTGGAGACATGCCCTTTTGACGCAATCAAGATGGATCATGAATATGAATTATCGACAGACAATCGTTTTGGCGGTTTATTGCTCAATAAAAAACAATTAGCACGTTCCAATGAATACTATCATTCTATCAAGCCGACGGAAGCGACAGAAGTGGACGTGAGACTTGAAGCAGATGCTGCTAAAAAAAAGAAATCGACTCCTGCGGCAAAATCGGAACCCGCTCAAAAACCAACCGCTACATCAACGGCAGTTGTATCTTCCCAAAAGCCTATGTCAAATATGATCCCAACCATGGTTACTACCGACGCGCCCTTTACAAAAGAACAGCAGGAATGGCTCCAAAAATTCCTTTCACAGGTTATAAGTTCCATGCCCGCGGCAGGAACTCCCACGATGCCATCTCCGACTGGAACGGCATCTCCCGCGACTGAAGAAGCTCCTGTTGAAACAGTGAGTCCCGATCTAACCAATGATGTTCCGTGGCATGATCCGGAAAAGGACATTGCGACAAGATTAAAAATGGCCGAAGGAAAGCCTTTGGCAGTAAAGTTATATGCAGCCATGGGACAAACCGATTGTACGGCCTGTGGATATGACTGCAAAGGATATGCCATGGCTTTAGCCGCAGGCACAGAAAAAGATCCAGATCTCTGTGTTCCAGGCGCCGAAGAAACTGCCGTAAAAGTCAAAGATCTTCTCGAAGAGGCAGGCGTCAAGGTTTAAAAGCGCTCTTACCAACGATGATAGGCCGGGTGACCAGGCTTGACGGCCACAAAAACTCCTCGGCAAGTGGCGCAAATTTTTCCTTCCGCAATGAGTTTAGCCTCTGTAGTCGCACGATCTTCGGTAGACTCAATGACGATTGCAACAAGTTGGACCATCCCGTGGGTCGGTGTCGGACAAAGAAATTTGACTGAATCTTCAGCCGTTACCGTGCATGGAGGGCAATCTAGATG
>CAYVFJ010000195.1:0-3778 GCA_964450905.1 uncultured Verrucomicrobiota bacterium | reverse complement strand
GGCGATTGTCGCTTCCGGCGGCGTGGCCTTGGAGGAGGTGAATTTTAAAACGATGCAGTCCGATCGAAAAAGAGATATCGACTTCGTTAGGATTGATGGTCGTGCTTCCCGGAACGAGAGCGATCTCATCAAAACCATAAGTCACACGCGCTTTACGATTTCTGCCAATCCACATACCCATAAAAATATAATCTTAATTGATGGTTTAAATTTTTAGCCGTTCATTTTGTCTCCCACAAATGGGACACCGTAATTTTTCCAATGGTTCATCCGCATCATAGAAAAAAACACATTCTGAGCATCGATAAAGCCATCGGCTAGGCAAGGGCGCCCGAAATTTGCGATCACGCCATTCACTCATCACCCAAACCCCAACCAATGGTACAAGAATCAGGAGCAGATATAAAACAAAAAAACGTTCAGAGTCAATCATAGTGAAAAAAGTGGATCCATTTATAGATCAACCACAGATTCATTCAATCCAAAAATCGATTGCCCAGAAGTCGTCGAAAATTTATTCTTCTCATTTTTGGTTCATGGATTGATATGCCATAATATTTTTATTGCCCCCCAAAAGACGGATTCTTCAAAAGACGAATCCAATGGAGCAAAATGAATCCCTTTAACAAAATGAATCGCAAGCTCATCGGCTTTATTTGAGCGTGAACTTTCTTCTAAGATCACAAACTGAACATTTCCTTCCGACGTAATTCCTACTCGTAGAACAGATGGTTCAAGAGGTTCTAAAGAGGCAACCGAAGGTAAAGGCGAGTTTACATGAGGACTGAATTGACGAAGAATATTTTCACTCACCCACCATGCTGATTCTCCAACCATAGGCATTTCCTGGGTCGAAATCACTCCTGCATCTACGACCGGATTTTTTTCGATGGATGACTGAAACAAAGGAAATACACTTTTCAAAACAGTCTCTTCCTCCCATCGTTCTGGGACATAAACATCAAAAAGATCAGGAGGCGATGAGTTCATTTCTGTATTTTTAGAAAAGATAGAAGAAAATCGAAGAGCTTCGTCAGGCTCTGGAGGTAATAAATAAACCGTGGGATCTGTCCAAACTCTTGAAACAGATGGAGTGAGGTTATTTGTCATTTGAAAAATGAGATATGGTTGAGGAGCCGTTCCGCGTTTGGAAATCTCCTTTTCTTGTTTAGAAATGAGAGGAAAGAGCAAAGGTGTATGCCAAAGAAGCGCGCAAAGAAAAAAACCTCCTGCGGTTCCCCAAGCAAAATCTTTACGAGGAAGAAAAGATCGTTTTACATTTTTTTTATTCATGGGATCGTTTTCGTAATCGCAGGTTGTACTGCTAAAGTGACGCGAAATCCCCGGTCGATCATGAATGAAACAACCTCTTGAACCCGCCCATGAGGAATCGAATCTTCAGCGTTCAAAGTCATCCATTCTCCAAAGTTTTTTTCTGAAGCCAATCTCAACTGCAATTTTAGACCTTCTGTATCCACCGTTTTTTCATCAAAAAACATAATAAAATCGTTTTTAGAAGATGATTTTAAGGTGATGATATGCTGACCCTGAGGCGTGGCGACAGGAAGACCTAAGATAGGAAGTCTTACTTCGATTCCAGGTTGAAGAACAAATGACCAACTCAATAGAAAAAAGAACATGAGCAGCAAAATGACATTGGCCACGGGAATTAAATCAATCAGCTTTTGTTCCGCGATCTGATGTCTTGAAAAACGCATGCTGAAACCCTTCTTAACCCAAAAAAGATGGAGGCTCTAGTCTAAGGCTCAGAAAGATCAAATTCATCTTTACGTTGTTCGCGTTCGAGATCAGCAAAAATATTAATCAATTCCGTTGCGCATAGTTCCATATCACGAATCATTTCATTTTTTCGTGACGACAAATAATGATAACCCACATAAGCAGCGATAGCCACGGTGAGTCCCATGGCTGTGGTGATCAATGCTTGCCAAACTCCTCCAACTAAGTGAGTGGCTGTAATCAGTTTCTCTTGCATTTGAATGGTCTGAAAAACCTTCATCATCCCTATCACCGTGCCTAATAATCCTAACAAAGGGGCGACTTGCGCCACCGTCCATAAAAGAGGAAGATTTTTTTCTAAACGGCGTTCTTCTTGAATGGCCGTCGCTTCAATGGCTTCACGAATTTCTGAATAGCTACGATCATGCCTTAAAATAGCGGTGCGAGCCACTTGGGCGACAGGCCCCGGAGCATCATCGCAAATGCTCATCGCTTCAAGATGATTATTCCGTCGAACACAATTACGAATCCCTTTTAAGAAATCGCCTAAGGCGATCTGAGCCCGATGATAATGAATAAAACGCTCAATAAACACAGCCGCTCCAACTAAACTAGCAAACAAGATAAACCACACCATCATCCCGCCTTCCGAAAGCTTTTCAAACATAGCTTATTCGTATATGAAAAAGCGTTCCAGCTCAAGAAGTTATCTTGCCTCCACGGAAATAGGCGGGTTGGCGTCCTCGATGTATGGCTGAACATATTTGGCAAGCGTTTCACTCGTTGGACCATAACCCGCTGAATAAATAAAACGTTCCAAATCCGTGAGCATCGCCTCTGCATTTTGATAACGTTGATCGAGATCGCGAGAGAGCGCTTTCTTAAGAATCTCTGATAGTTCCCGATCAATGTCCGGACATTGCGCAGAAAAATCTGGGATTTTCATTTTAAGGACTTTTCGTTTTTCCTCAGCCGATTTTTCGTCAGCAAAAATATTGGTGCCGATCAACATTTCACTCAGAACAATCCCCAAAGAAAATAAATCTGACCGACCATCCGTTCGATCTCCTCCAGCTTGTTCTGGAGACATATAACGAACTTTTCCCATAATGATTTCGCCTTCGCCGTCCAGCATCAGATGGAGCGCTTTGGCCATGCCAAAATCTGTGATTTTAACATCGCCCTCTTGAGAGATCATGATATTTTGCGGGCTAATATCTCGATGAACAATTCCCAAAGGTTTCCCATGAGATCCTCGTTTACGATGCGCATAAGCCAAACCGCGACATACCCGACTGGCAATGAAAACAGCGAGAGGAACAGGAAGACATAAACCATGCAAAGCATGCGCGTTGAGTAACCGAAGCAAATCTTCTCCATGAATATATTCCATACTGATAAAGTATCCTTGGTCGCTACATCCAAGCTGATAAGTTTGCACAATATTTGTGTGAACAAGTTGAGCAACCAATTTAGCTTCCCCAACAAAATTTTTAAGAAATTCGGGCTTTTCGCCAATCGAATGATGAATCCATTTGATCGCAACTTGTTTTGTGAAACCATCGGCTCCATGTTGAATCGCTTCATAAACAGAACCCATCCCTCCCTCCCCCAAACACCGAAGAAGAGTATAAGTTGTCCATTGTTCCAGTTTTAATCGTGAACTAGAAGAAACCAATGTTTTCATAAGTCATTCTGTTTCTAATCATATTTCTTCCTTAATTACCATTGGATTATTGACTCAAAGACTTTCGTTGCGTACAGACAAGAGATGCCAAAAAATATTGGATTTGTGGGTGTCGGACGAATGGGCGCAAATATGGCGCGACGTCTTGCTGAATGTCATTTTAACATGACTGCCGTCTACGATAAGCATCCACCCGCAGCCGATCAGCTTGCAAAAGAATTAGGTTGTGAGGCAAGCGTCAAACTCTCTTCTCTCTCCGAAAAAGCGGACACCATTATCACCGTCGTTACGGACGATGCAGCGATGGATCAGATTTATGCGATGGACGGCGATAGCTTATTGAAAAATGCT
>CAYVFJ010000194.1:0-3524 GCA_964450905.1 uncultured Verrucomicrobiota bacterium | reverse complement strand
TGTCAAATAAAGAAATAGGTAGCATGAGGGTTCGGACTGCGTGATAACCATCTTCTCGTTTTCCAAGAACTTCGAGAAATAAATTGATTTTGGCGTAAGACTTAAGGGTAAGAGACATTGAATCTGGTCACCATGATTTATTTTGTCGTTTGAGCAGGTATTGTCACGGGCGACTTGGTGTAAACACGGAGGTAATCTGTGACAGCTTGAATTTGTTTATCAGTATCGCCACCTAAAATATCTGGCCAAGGATTGGGTTCAGTCCAGAAGGCTGCCATTTTTGTTCCCTTGGTCACTGCCGCAGGATTTTTGAGCCACGCAGTCAGTCCCGGTGAACGCATTCTGTGTTTCACTTGTTCTAAATTGATGGCCGGATTTTTTGCTTCGCCAATTGTTTCCAGAGAACGAACCGCATGACATTTCAGACAATCGATTTTCATAAAGAGTTTTTCTCCAATTTCAAGCGATTCTTTTGAAGGAGGCGGCATGTTTTCAAGGGTATCTGTTTCGAATGGATAAGGTTGTTTATCTCGAAGCGCGAAATATTGAGTCAATGTGTTGATCTGATCATCAGAAAGATGATAGGTCGGCATTCTCACTTGTGACCAGTAACGGTAGGCATGATTTCCAGGGTTTTTCAAGAAAGCTTGAAGCCAATCGGATCGAACTTTGGTTCCCACTCCTTGTAAGCTGGGTGGATACAGATATTCCACTTCTTCAGGATCGCCCATGGTGGAACGAATCGCCCCACCTTGATCTTCATTGATATGGCATCCCATACAATTAAGCTCTTTTATCAGCCATCTGCCATTTTCGATTTGCCACTCGTTTTGAGTCAGATTACGCCGAGCTTTGGCGGTCGGTTTTTCACCGGTCATGCCCATCACAGCCGTCATGATGAGTTCAATCTGTTCTTCGGTAAAGTTGTATTGAGGCATGACAAGCAGTTCCTGGGGACGTTTCGTTTCCACTCGGTCAAGAGAACGTGGAGCGCGTAGTTTCTGCTGTAGAAAAGTGTAACTATTTTTAGTTTCGTGTGAGACATGAACAAAACCAAAATCCAATTCTGTTGGTTTCTTAGATGCCCAATTGGAAAGTTCAATCGAGATCGGTTTAGCATCTTCCAGTCCTTTAACGTTGTGACAATTCATGCAGCCATAACGTTGAACCAATTTCTCTCCAAGGGTGATGAGTTTTTTCTGGTCACTCATCTGATTCGCTTGATCCACGGCTTGATTCAGAGATTCCGTATTTTTAAGATAATCAACGATCGCGTCCTTGAGAACTTCTGATTTTAAAACTGGAGGTTTACGTTCATCAAATTCTTGGTTGCGACTCGTTACAAGATAAGCCGTGATATCAGCGGCCTCTTGATCGCTCAGACGCAAATTAGGCATCCTTGTATTATGTCGATATTGAGTAGGATCTTTTAACCACGCGTAAAGCCAGCCTTCGTTGTATTTAGATCCTGAACCGAAGAGCATCGGTCCTTGAGAACGGAACCGACGATCCGCAAAATTGAGATCCGTAAGTTTTTGATCGACGACATGACATGCCATACATCCAACTGTCTTCACCGATTTTTCACCCTGCGCCACATCTCCTGGAGGTGGTTTAGGATAAGATGGGGTTTCGGAAATGCTATAGATATATTCCGTAATAGCTCGGATTTCGACGGCATTTCGATCTGCCCAATCAATTTGATAAAGAGGCTTTCCATGGTCATCCATTAAAGCGCTCAAAAATTTGTTGCCATCACGGTTGTTATCCAGATTCCAAAACTGCGGCATAAAAGTGTTGGGACGAAATGCCTTAGGATTTTCCAACCATTTGATCATCCATTCTTTGTTCGTTTTGGAAGCAATTTTTAGCAAGCTCGGCCCCGGTTTCTCGAAAGGAACACGAATAGGAATGGTGAGTTCTCTCCCAGGCTTGATGTCCGCGGCTGTTTTGAGACCGTTGGCTGTCAAAATGGTTTGAGGTTCTGCAGCAAAAGAATGGGCCAATGCTTGCAAGTTTTCCTCCGGTTTGATGATATGTTTAATCGTTGTTTCTAATGCTTCCATCTTATGACAAGCATAACAGCCGGCTTGTTCAATGAGATGACGTCCTGCATTGATTTTTTCGCCAGGACTTTTTTCCGTCGGGTTTATCGGATCTTTACGAACAGGAATATCGGTTACGTTCTGATGACATTTTAAACAGGACGATTCGATAAATTCCTTGGGGCGCATCGGATCCTCTTTATGATGCATGGGATGCCATTTTAAAGGATCCTCTTTCCATGCCTCCGCTTGGGTCATGGAAACAAACTGAAATTGACTTAATGTTTCTGGATCAAAGTTGTATTGATTCTTAAGCTCATCGCGAAGAGTTTGAATGGTCTCACGAATCTTACGATATTTCTCGTCATCCTTACGATGAGAAGCCTTCATCCTTTGTTTTTCCTCGACCAACTTGGCGTGTTCTTTCACTTGATCTAAAAGACCAGGCTTCCATTTCTCAACATCGGCAACAGGCACCCAATGAGTTTTCCCTTCTACAAGAGGTAATTTTACGTAATCTTGTTGGATGGAGAAAAAGGCGGGTGTATGCGCGGCATTGATAAATTTTGTTCCGCGATCCCATCCTGCATGACAGGTGGAACATCCAAAACGCTCCAAGGAATGTGGGGAATTCGTGTCAACAAAGAGGTCCAATCGTGGATGGGATCTCCATGGTTGCGGAAGATTGGCAAACCGAAAGCCTTCTTCACCTTCGGCAAGGGTATCTTTATTTTCACTGAACGTATGACAAGTAATACATCGATCAATTCTTGGAACATCCGTAAAATTAAGACTGTACGTCTGATCCTCGGCAATCACCTGTTTGACGCTCACGGTGGGCTTGGCGAATTCGATCAAAGGGGCGTCAAAAACGGGTGTCCATTTACTTTTCAGGTAGGCAACGCGTTTCTCGATCAACCCTTTTTTAGAGGTCAAAGCTTGGAGCTGCTTTTCGTATTTTTGTTTTTCACCAATGTACTGAGATAGCTCTTCTGTTTTTTCTCTAACTTTGGAATCAAGTTTTTGTATTTCTTTGGCATCCAATTGAGCGACAAGCGCTTCTTGTTTTCGAAGAATCTCACGTCTTTTATCAACGATCTTTTGATCTTTGTGCAACTCAATGGCTTCGTCAAATTCACTTTTTCGTTGATCTAGAAGCGCTTTTTCCGTGGCAAACTCATTCTTTTTAACTTTGAGATCAGCCTCAAATCGATCTAATTCTTTCTGGATTTGATGGATTCGATTTTGATTTTGTTTCATGAAAGCTTCTGCCTGAGCTAAACCGTTGGTGATCGTTGAATATCCTTCGTCCCGAGATTTTTTTTCTGCGGCAGCCAAGTCTTCCTGTTGTTTCTGAATTTCAAAAACTTTGGCCTGACGCTGATAAGGTTTCCATTCGCGTTCATAATCAAACCAGAGCATCCAAATGACACAGAGAACAAGAAGAAGAGAACTCACCACAAACCAGATGTTTAGGTT
>CAYVFJ010000193.1:0-3585 GCA_964450905.1 uncultured Verrucomicrobiota bacterium | reverse complement strand
CAACGTATTCGCACAAGCTGTCATCATATTTTAAATATTGCAAGTTTTTTTTGTGTTTCTCTACGCATGCCCTACGCGCGAACCTCAGACCCTCTAACATGTATGGGATATTGAAACATGAATTGCGCATGTAATGTCTTGAATTGTAAGCCTTAATTCTACAAAGTCCACTTTGCGAAACAAAAACCTTAGCTCCCTTTTTATTCCGTGTACCCTTTTAAATGGATCGTTTACCATGAGTGAAGAAACTTCAGGCATTCAAATTGGAGAGTTAAGCGGCATTGTTCTAATCCGAATCGAAGGGAAAGGAACCCATCTCAATAGTCATTTGCTTAAGAAATATCTTTTGAACTGTCTTGAAGAAAATCGTTGTCATTTTCAGATCGATCTTTCTTGTTGCAATTATATGGATAGCACCTTCCTCGGCATGCTCACAGGTTTAGGCAGTAAAATAAAGGAACGCTCTCTGCCGACGATCAAACTGATCAATGCTTCAGAGCGAATTATAGAAATGTTGGAAAATCTTGGTGTCTATCCATTTTTTGAGATTGTAAAAAGTGAATCTGTCATAGGATCTTTCAAAAAACTTCAAGGATCGTCCCTGGGCAAGGACGATAAATCCCGTGAGATGTTGGAAGCCCATGAAAATCTGGTGTCCATTTCTCAGGCTAACGAAGCCAAATTTCGGGATGTCGTCGCGCTTTTACGCGAAAAAGCGTCTCAGTAAAATCTATCGTGAAATCCGTCTTCTTCATTTTGTTATCGTTAGCCGGTTTCTTTGCCTATCTTTGGCGAAGACAGGTTCAACGTACCGCGAAACTTGAAATAACTCGTCAACATTTGGTCCAAGAAAGTCAAAGAGTTCTTTCCTTCCTTCATGATGTAGGCGAAGCATTTACCGAAAACCTGAATGTTGAAGAAATTCTTAAACATATCATTCAATGTTCCGTGCGAATTGCCGAAGCCAAATCGGGGGCTATTTTTCTATTGGATACCTCCAAAAAATCCCTCGACGCGGTGGTGATTGAGGGACCTTTTCCGCCTCCTCATCCGCCAGCAGATTTTATGGAATCCAAATTAGCGAGCCGGGCTGTCTTTTTGGAACAAGCGATCAAATCCCAAAAAATCCTGATCGGAGAGGGTATTTTAGGTGGAGTCGCCCAAACTGGAAAACCGGTTCTTGTTCGTAATCCAAATGAAGACACTCGAATTCATCAATATGAAGATGATATTTTACGTATTCAAACCTTCCTTGCGGTTCCCTTAATTTTTAGAGATCAAATTCTCGGGGTTTTGGCAATGGCCAATACTAAGAATGATGAGCCTTTTAGTGAAACCGATCTCTCTTTGGTAACCGCACTTGCCAGCCAAGCTGCCTTCGCTATTTTTAACGCGAACCTCCATCATATGTTGGCTGAAAAAGAGCGCGTGGATCGTGACCTCATCATTGCCCGAGAAATTCAACAAATCTTGTTGTGTTCCGATTTTCCAAAAATTCCTGATGTTCAAGTCCATGCGCTCAACATTTCCGCGCTAGAAGTGGGAGGCGATTATTACGATTGTATTCGTGTAGACGAAGATCATTGGGGTTTTGCCATCGCGGATGTTTCTGGAAAAGGAATTTCTGGGTCTCTCATCATGGCGATGTGCCGCAGCGCTCTACGAACCAAAGCGGTTGGAAATCTTTCTCCTGCACGAGTGCTTAAACAAGTCAATCGTGTCATCCGTCCAGATATGCGCGAAGACATGTTTATTTCCATGATCTACGGCGTGTTCAATATTCGCACCCATCAATTTACTTATTGTCGTGCGGGCCACGAACCCATCCTGTTCCACTCTCACAAATCGAATCGCGAAGAAATTTTAACTCCAAAAGGAATGGCTCTGGGAATTGACAATGGCGATGTTTTTGATAGTCTCCTAGAGGAAGGGCAGATCACACTTCAAATGGGTGATGTCATTGTTTTGTATACGGATGGCATCACGGAAGCTCTGGATGAATCGGATCAGGAATTCGGACGCGCTCAATTGGTCGAGGCCATCCGTGCTTGCACGAATCAAAGCGCTGAAGAAATGATTCTGAATATCGAACAACGCGTTCGTCGTTTTGTGGGACAAGAACCTCCGCATGACGACATGACATTGTTGGCAATTCGAGTTGGAGGAGAAGCCCCTCATAAAGAATCTTCTTAAAGAACTACCACACTATGAACGAAAAAAATGGCGATTATAAAGAGATGTCTCAGGAAGATTCATCCAATCCATCAGAATCTACTTTAAAAAGCGCGGCGGAAATTGCTGCTGACCGTTGTGCCGTGCCCACTGAAACATCGGATGTTGTCTCGATCAGCCAAAAAGAATTGGATCAGTTACGTGCTCAGGCAGGAAAAACACAGGAACATTGGGATCGTTTATTGCGCACCCAGGCTGACTTCGAAAATTTTAAGAAACGTATGGAACGCGAGCGTCAGGAATGGATTCGATCTGCTAACGAAAAACTTCTCCGTGATTTAATCGTTCCCATGGACCACTTTGAAATGGGCCTTCAATCAGCGCAATCTCTCAAAGAAGAAAATTCGAACGATTCACTTCGTCACGGCATGGAAATGGTGTTTGCCCAATTTCAACATTTTTGGAAATCGCATCATGTGACTGAAATTCAGGCGGTGGGACAAAAGTTTGATCCAGCGCTTCACGAAGCGGTGGCCCATCAAGAGTCCGATCTTTCCGAAGGACAAGTCATTCAACAAACACGCAAAGGTTACCAATTCAAGGATCGTGTGTTACGTCCCGCAAGCGTGATTGTCTCGAAAGGGAAATCCGAAAAAGTTGAAGAGACTTCGTGCCCAGAAAAACCCATCCAGGAAAACTAGCAAAAAAATTTAAAATCTTGCATGGCAATCAGCACGCTGGCATATATTTTACCATGAGAAAAGTTACCCAACACCATTTCAACGTCGTCATCGAACGTGATGAGGAAGGTTATTACGTAGGTAGCGTTCCAGAACTTGTAGGTTGTCACACGCAAGTTCGTTCTCTTGATAAACTTATGGAACGGGCACGCGAAGCCATTGAACTATGTTTAGAAGTTGAGCGCGATGTTGCTTCGACAACAGAATTCATTGGAATACAACACCTTGCTGTTTAAGTATGCCACGATTGCCTCGGTTACGCGGACGAGAAGTTGTTGTCGCACTAAAACGGATGGGGTTTAGCATCCTTAGAATCAAAAGAAGCCATCATTTTATGCGACATTCCGACGGACGTTCTACAGTAATCCCAGTTCATTCTGGTGAACATTGGCCCTGGGTTATTGAATAAAATTTTGAAAGATATAGATATAGATATAGAAATAGAAATAGAGATTGAAGAATTCAACCAATGGCTATGAGTGATACCCAGCCCTTTTCCCATGACTAAAGCAGATTACTACGAAACTCTGGGCGTTCCTAGAAACGCTTCTAAGGATGATATTAAAAAGGCCTACAAAGTCATGGCCAAAAAATATCATCCCGATCTCAATCAGGGAAACAAAGTGTTCGAAGAAAAATTCAAGGAAGTTTCAGAAGCTTACGAAGTTCTTTC
>CAYVFJ010000192.1:0-4691 GCA_964450905.1 uncultured Verrucomicrobiota bacterium | reverse complement strand
CTTAGTCTATGTCGTGAACCTAAAACCATGGAACGCATTCAACACATGCTTAAAAACGGAAAGGTCTTGAGAAATTAAGAAGCAATCTTTTTCGCGAGAAGATGAATTTGTGGCCGTGCTCAGTATATGATGAAGTGGTTTGAAGGGGAAAATTTCAATTTTATAAAACATCTCGGAAATGCTGCGTTTCCGTGCTTGACACCAAGGAAATCATTCATCACCTTTTTGCTTCACGTGAAAAACAAGATTTTATTCGTTTTACTTCTTCTCCAAGGCCTTGTTTCCTTTGGAAACGCGGCTGAACCTGAGAAATCGGTGGTTCATATCACCACCTTTATTCAACAGCCTTTATGGAATATTCCTTGGCAGTTTGCTTCTGTTCAAAAGAGCACAGGCAGTGGTTTTGTCGTCGGTGGCAAAAGAATTATGACCAACGCGCATGTGGTAAGTTGGGCTAAAGAAATCTTGGTGAAACGACATGATGACGCGCGTTCTTATCCAGCGCACGTGAAGTTTATTGGGCATGACTGTGATTTGGCGATTCTTGAAGTTGACAACCCAAACTTTTTTGATGGGTTAGAACCTCTTTCTTTTGGAGATCTTCCCTTGGTGAGATCGACGGTGATTACCTACGGATATCCGGCAGGCGGCGATCAAATTTCCTACACACGAGGGGTTGTTTCACGGATTGAAATGCAGCCCTATTCGCATATCGGAAATCAAGCTCATCTCGCGGCGCAGACAGACGCGGCTCTTAACCCCGGAAATAGTGGAGGACCTGTGATCCAAGATGACAAAGTAGTGGGGGTTGCTTTTCAGGGGAGCAGACTCTTGGAAAATACTGGTTTTTTTATTCCTCCACCTATCATCGAACATTTTCTTAAAGATATTGAGGATGGTCTATACCATGGGTTTCCACGGGCGGGCGTTGATTTGTTGCCATTAGAAAATCCATCTTATCGACATTTTCTGAGTTTACCAGATGACGGGATGGGCGCGCGGGTGGATCATATCTATGATATTCCGTCCACAAAAAAGGTTTTGGAAATAGAGGATGTGATCTTGCAGGTCGGGACATATCCAGTAAAAAGCGATGGAACCATTCTTTACAAAGGAAATCGTGTTTCGGTCGGGGTCGCTTTTCAGGAACCTCAAAATGGAGAAAGCTTGCCGATCAGACTCTGGCGTAAGGGTCATGAAATCAATATTTCTTTACCGATGAACGTCTATCGAGAAGATGCAGCCGAAGGGAATCAGTACGATGTCTTGCCAAGATATTATGTGTATGGAGGATTGGTTTTTGCGCCGCTGAATCTCAATTATCTAAGCGCTTTTAATCAAGAAAAAATCCGATTTGAAACCCCCGAGCTTCTTTACGAACTTTTCGAGCATCGCTATGAAAAACCCGCGGACCGTCGTCAAGAACCTATTGTTCTAGTTTCCATTTTGTCACATTCTGTCAATGCGGATCTTCTGACTTCAAACAACGCTTTAGTAGATAAAATTAACAATATCCGAATTGAACGTCTTGAAGATGTGATTCGCGCCATGGAATCTTTCCAGGGTGATTACCACATGATTCAATTGATCAAAGAGAAGCAAATGGAATGTTTGGACCGAAAAGAAGTGGAACGTGTCAACGGCGAAATTTTAAAAACGTATCATATCCCGCAGGACCGGAGGTTATGAAAGAATTTCTTAAATCGCTTTTAAAACATGTTTTATGGGTTTTTACCATGGTTTTTGCTCTGGATAGCAACGGAGTCGAACCTTCGAAACCATGGGATTGGGAGGAGTCCCTTGTTATATTAAAAGTCAATCGGAAAGATTACAGCGTCTATCAGCCCTGGAATGCGCGTATTCAAAGTAATGACAAAATGGGAGTGGTGGTTTCTTCACACGAAATTCTAACCACCTCTGATGATCTTCAAAATCATACTCTTGTGAGGGCTCAAAAGAATGGGCAAGAAGGGAAAGACCGTGGTAAATGGTGGAATGCAAAAGTAAAATGGGTTGATTACCATGCAAACCTTGCCCTAATGGAGGTGGAGGACCCCGACTTTTGGAACGGTTTGGTTCCAGCTCCTTTCGCGGACACAATTCCAACAAAAGGCACGGTGGGTATCAAGAAATGGAAAGAAGGTATTTTGGAAAGTTGGAAGGCAGAAATTACCAAGCTTTCCGTGGGAAGATCGCAGATCAGTTTTGTGGAGTATATGACGATGAAGGTGACGTCGGATATTCCTGGATCAGGTTTTTCAGAAGCTGTGGTGAGCGATGAAAAAGTGATTGGCGTGGTTTCATCAGAAGGCAGCGTCATCCCTTCCCCTTGGATTCAATCCATTTTGAAGGCCCGAGAAAATGGTAGTTATTCCGGCTTGAGCGGTTTTGGGTTTCAATGGCAAAAAGCGGAGAATCCGGATACTCTCAAGTTTTTAAAGTGGAAAGGAAAACCTCAAGGAACGATCGTTACTCATGTCATGGTTTCTTGTCCTGAGGCTCAGGTTTTTCGTCTTTACGATCTCATTCTGGAAATCGACGGTTTTCAGATCGACATTCAGGGGAATTATTTAGATCCAAAATATGGATATCTGAACCTCGAAAATCTTGCCACTCGCAATCAATGGGCGGGAAATCAGATCCGTTTCAAAGTTTGGAGAAATGAAAAAATTCAAGAAATCCATTATACTTTGCCTCGTGCGGATGGGATTGGTTTATTAGTTCCCCCCTCTCTCAAGGATCAAGA
Source organism: uncultured Verrucomicrobiota bacterium (assembly GCA_964450905.1). Taxonomy (GTDB): domain Bacteria; phylum Verrucomicrobiota; class Verrucomicrobiia; order JABWAM01; family JABWAM01; genus CAYVFJ01. The sequence goes on along the minus strand of CAYVFJ010000192.1, from coordinate 1,945 downwards.
ACCTGAATATCTGGTGAGTGGCGGATTGGTCTTTCAACCTCTTACAGAATCCTATTTAAAAAGCTGGGGAAACGGATGGCGACAAAATTCTCCCTTCCGGTTATTCTACTATGGTTACGAGGAATCGACCCAAGAGCAACCGAGTCTTGTGATTTTATCTCAGGTGCTTCCGGATGTTTACAATTTGGGATATCAAGATTATCGGTTTTTGATTGTGGACAAGATCAATGGGAAAAAAATTCATCGGATCGAGGATATCCAAAAGGCCTTCGGCTCTTCTAAAAATGGCTTTCATACAGTAGAATTTGCGCCCGGACGCAACATTCAACGGTTAGTTTTAAATGCGATTGATTTGGAAGCCGCTACCCAACGTATTCTCAAAAATTTTGGGATTCAAAAGGATCATGTTTTTCAATCAGATGGCAACGCCAAATGAATAAATGTTTAACCTTTAATTCTGGATAATCTGCTCTAGAAAATGCTGAATGGTTTCCGCGCGACAATTCCAAGAAAAATGATGAGCAGCCGATTTTGATTCAGCAATTCGAGATCGAGCGATGTCCGGTTTTTGATAAACCAAATGAATGGTCTCAGCTAAACTGCGAGGCGATGAGGGAGGACAAAGATAAGCTTTGCGATCATCTAAAATTTCTCGAATCGAAGGTAAATCGCTGGCAACAATCACTTTGCCTGCGGCCATATATTCAAATAGTTTTAAAGGAGAAGTGAATCGCTCGCTGATTTCTTCGCGATGATTGGGTAAGACACCAATGTAAGCTTTGGCAAGAGGTTCTGCCAATTCGGTGCGAGAAACATATCCTTTAAAAAAACATCTGGAACGAACTTTCCATCGATCTGCCAGTGATTGTTTGACAGAAATTTCGCGGGGATTACCACCATAAATCCAAAGATATTGTTCGGGAAGATACCTCATGGCTTTAATCACAGTATCCACTCCTTTCCATCCAAAAAGAGAGCCGGTGTAAATAATCAGATTCGGATCCACGTGGTCCGCATTAAACGATCCAAAGAGTTCCATGTCCACACCGTCTGAAGCTCGGAGAATAGGACAGTGGATCGGAAAATGCGCTTGAAGATAATCTTTTAGATGATTGGAAATGGTCACCAATCCTTTCACATGAGAGTAGACATATTTTTCTTGCTCAAAAAGGCGTTTGAACTTTTCAGGTGAATCCACTTGTCCTAACGAAAACACTTCGTGCGATTCAAAAATTAAAGGAATGCCAAAAGGTTGTTTCAAACAGAATTCGGCTACTTTTAAGTGGCGCGTGTAAATGACATCGATTTTATGTGTGGCACGAGATTTGAGTAGATATTCACGCAAACGATGTAAAAAAAGTGTTTGAAATGAAACCACAAAATCTTTGGTAAAATGGAGATACCTTGGGAGAAACACAAATTTTAGATTGGGCAACGGTTTCAAACGGAAATATTCCAGGATCGTTTCTCCGGAAACACCCGGTTTGTAAGCCGCTCCTAACACCACCTCACAGCCCTGTCTTGCCAAAGCATGACAAGTGTGTATGGTTTGAATTTCTCTCGCCTTATTGAAAGTAAATTCTTCTGGATATGGATAAAAAATCCTCATGAGATCGTGGCCGCATTATACGCGATTTATTTTTCCAAAGCAAAGATTCTCAATTTTTGAAATGACAGCGTCCACCGAAAAATGGGTTTCCACCATACTCCGCGCCTTTCGACCACGTTCACGATGAAAACTCCATGGTTCCTGCAATAAACACAGGATTTTATCGGCCAGCGCGTCTTCATTTCGCGATGGATAAACTTCCGCTATTTGATTTTCTTTAAACCATTCAACAATTCCAATCTGATCAGAGACAAGAGCGGTTACACCAGAAGCGAGAGCTTCCAAAGTGGTCATGGAAAAGGATTCGTAACCGACGCTCGGTCGAACAAAAAGATA
>CAYVFJ010000191.1:0-3142 GCA_964450905.1 uncultured Verrucomicrobiota bacterium | reverse complement strand
ATTGAGAGGCACATTGAGCAACGAGAATCATGCCTTTCCAGAGGAATGGAATGCGGCCTCCTCCATTAACTTGCCTCTCTACCCGGAATATTCCTCTCCACTGTCTGAATCACTGAAATCGCAGATCTACGATTGAACTTGTTATGGCGATCGCGTATATCAATGAGGATTGGTTATGTATATGAAACGTCTCCGAATTTATTTAGATACTTCTGTCGTCGGCGGTTGTTTCGACGATGAATTTTCTGAAGAGAGTCAAGCCCTGTTGACTATGGCTCGAAGAGGTCATATCACACTTCTAATATCTGATCTTTTGGCAGATGAATTGGAATTGGCTCCAACAAGAGTGAAAGATATTCTTGGAACTCTTTCAGAAGACTGCTTTGAGCCCATCTTGAGTTCAGGAGAAAGCGAGCGACTGCGGGATGCTTACCTGAAGGCTCATGTAGTTCCTGCAAGCCAACAAAACGATGCCCATCATGTAGCGCTTGCTACAGTTGTTAAAGCAGATTTAATTGTAAGCTGGAATTTCAAGCATATTGTTCATTTTGATAAAATGCGTGGCTTTAATGCTGTCAATTTGCGAGAAGGTTATACAACGATTGAGATTCATTCTCCGAAGGAGGTGATTTAAAATGAAAGAAAATAAAAAATTTGACTGCGTGGTAATGAAGAACGAAATTCAAGCGCGTTTGTTAAAGGAATTACATGGTTTGAGCGATGAAAAGATTCGTAGTAAACGACTTTTACGATTAGAAAAGTCGCATAGTTCTGTTGGCCGACTGTGGCGTGAACTTGAAAAAAAGAACCTTTTAATCGGGGCTTAAATTTGACCGGAAGACATGTCCCAATCAAAAACTATTGAGATGAGCGTTGAAAATCCTGTTAATCCTATCAAAAATCTGAGAGATTTTCTCTTAGACTTCACAAAGGAGAGACTAAGAAGACCGCATTTGAGATTCTTTCAAAAAGATGGGCAACACATAACGATTCACGATAATGGCTGTTCCTATACTTGATCCGACCGTTGCTGTCACTTCAACCAGCGAACCGCCCACCTGTAAAAATCCGATTCCCGCAAGTTGCCATATGGTAAAACGCCGCCAATTTCCGTCGGTCAAAGCCTGGAAAGCAGCTTGATCAAAAAGTGAAATGAGAAATCCCAAAATCAAAAAACCAATGACCACTCCTTTTGTTCCAAAATTGATGTAGAACTCCATCACCTGACCAATTCCTACACTCGTGCCCTCTGCAAAAGTCTGACCTGTATAAGTCGAGACCAACTCCGGACTGCCCGCGCGAACAGGTTTATCGCGCCATATCACACGTGGAACCAAAGCCGTAACCGCCTGCAAAAGAGTTTCGCCTTTTGCAAATTCATGACCTCCCTCATCCAAATATAAAACAGCAGCCCCTATCAAGAAGGTTTGGTTCAATCGCGTATCGACCCGGGTCAGGTGATCATAATTATAAATATCGAACCATTCAAATTCTTTAAAGGTTGTGGCAATTCGTTCAACCCTCTGACTCAACGCTTCCCCGCCCCAAACGATCTCCCTGATTTCCTCACGATCCCTCATATAGGTGACGTAAACTGAAAACCCGATATATCCTATGATCGCAGCCACGATCAGGAGGATCCAGCGGGGTTTAAAAATCATGGCTAGAAAACAAAGAACGACAAGAAACGCGCTCACCCCATAACCCAGAAATCCATGAAACAAAACAGATCCTATAGGCAAAAAAGAAGAAGCAATTAACCAGTTAATAATTCCTCGCGCGCCATTTATTTGCCAGGATCGCCAGCACCCCAAACAAAGCCCTACAATTAACAATTGAATGGTAGCAGAAATGAACGCGGTAACGGTTGGTAATCCGTGTAAAAGAGGAACAAGCACCAAATAACTCACCAGTCCAATGAAAATATAAATCGAGGGAAGACGGACATTCATCGTTGCTTTTGTCGATGATTTTTCTTCTCCGTTTTCTTGAAAACGCTGACGGTTTAGCCATTTCCCTAAGATAGGACGAAACAATAAAGCTCCGGCTATAAAAGCAATCATTCCGTATGAACTTTGGATAAACCCGACTTCAACCACATCCATTTTTGAGGAGGAATACCAAGGGAGAATTTGAATAAATGCTCCTGGCCAATGAGTCACCCATAAGTTAAGCAAATAAGCAAAAACCAAACCTATCCCTCTTTCGTGTTTTGTCCAAGGATGCCAGAATAAAATGGCGATTATCACTAGCCATCCCCACAACCATTTCTGCGCTTCAATTCCCATTTCCATAATAAATATCTACCTTTCTTTTTATTATCTTCCGGTAAAATCTAGCAAAAGATATTTAAAATTTTAAAGAAGGAAGGAGTCTCACGGTAGAGTAGACCGCATATCTACTGAAGTAAAAGCTCCATCTATGACCGACACGAGGATACATTTCACTTTCATTCCTCTTTAGTCATCCCCATAAAATCAACATCCTTACTTAGCCAAAGTTTCTCCTCAGCTTCTGAAAATCGTGGTGCAAGAAAATCTGGGTCCGCATATTTTTCAAGAAGCGCCCTATAAAACATGCAGGCACTACCGCCTACAAGAACGAGCCGGTCCATGGCTTCATCGCTGATCTGTGCGACGTTAAGAATTGTAGACTGGATCTGATTCCAGTTTAACCTTCTTGTTCGACTTTGGGATAGGGAATCCACGGATGCCTAGGGTTGCGATGATCTGTCGAACTTCTTCAGCAGAATACCGATTATCTTGTTGATTTTTCCATTCTTCTTTTGCCTGAAAATGATCGGGTTCTGTTGCTTGATCGAAGTTCTCTGCATTGTTGGCACATTTCTGTTTCCCTACCATGAGCACAATATCCCATTTTTACAGTAAAATTACGCTCGAACGATTTATTTAAAAAGAGCAGATGGGCCCGCGATCTTGTCCTGGGCATATCGAAGGGAAAATTCCAAGGAAAGAGTTCACGAGGATCAATTCTCTCACAATTGTAACTATTCAGCCTCAAATTTTTATCCGCAGATTACGCAGATTACGCAGATTTTTTATCTCACACAGAGAGAGAAAAATAAGTTTTTAGTTTTCCCCACTAAAGGGGGACAGGTTAGTTCTTAATTTTTAGTTTCCTC
>CAYVFJ010000190.1:0-2503 GCA_964450905.1 uncultured Verrucomicrobiota bacterium | reverse complement strand
GAGGTTTTGATTCTCACCACATTTTTTCTGTGGACGAATATTATTGGGAAGATCGCCCGAGGTATTATACAGCGCTGGATGCTGTTCGCAAGAAAGGAGAAAATCTCACCGGTTGGTTGGAATATTCAGCCGAGGGGTTTTTAATGATTCTCAAGAGGGTTGCGGTACGTATCCAACGGTTGTCAGCAGAATCAAGCGGAAAAAAGCTCGTGCTTCGTCCCAAACAAGAGCAATTGCTACAGTTGTTTCGAGACCGTGGAAGCATGAGTCCACGAGAAATTTGGGATGCTCTTCAAATTTCAAAACAGGGCGCTATGGATTTACTTCGGCCTATGATGAAAGCAGGTCTGGTAAAACATGCTGGCACAAAGAAATCAGGACGTTACTTATTAAAACGCTCATGAACCAATTCCGGAGAGGACAGGAAATTACGATTACAAAAAAGTTATTGAATGAAAGATCAAATCACAATATGGTTCGCCACGGCGGGTTCAACCTCAGGCAGAACACAACAAACCTACGTGTGATACAGAATTAATGAAAGGATAACGTATGCAATCATTTTTTGGGTTTTCAGTGATTCCACAATTGCCCAAGCGTCTCGAGCCTATTCGTGAAATGGCGTTCAATCTGTGGTACAGTTGGGAGCCAGAGGCGGTGGCATTGTTTGAAGCTTTGGATCCGGTCTTGTGGAAACAGATTTATCATAATCCAGTAAAATTACTTCAACGGATTCGTCAGGCACGACTTCGTGAAGTGGCAGAAGATGATGATTATCTTCGCGCGCTAGATGATGTTTACCGTCGTTTTAAGGAATATCTTTCACTAAAAACCACATGGTTTTCGACCACCTATCCTAAGGGAATAGACGGGCCGGTCGCTTATTTCTCAGCAGAATTTGGGTTGCACGAATCGATCCCGCTCTATTCTGGTGGTCTAGGTATTTTAGCGGGTGATCATTGTAAGGCGGCGAGTGATCTTGGGCTGCCTTTTGTGGCGATAGGACTTTTATATCGTCAGGGTTATTTCAAACAACGCCTGAACAAAGAAGGATGGCAGGAGGTTCTCGCTCTGAATATTTCGTTCAACGAGTTGCCCATTCACGATGTTCGGAAGGCCGATGGAAGTGAATTAACGATTCAAGTGGATATTTTGGGACGAGCAGTCACGGCTAAAATTTGGGAGATTAAAGTGGGAAGAATTTCTCTCTTTATGTTGGATACGGATGTGGCGGCCAATCGAGATGAGGATCGTTTAATTACAGCCGAACTTTATGGGGGCGATATTGAGATGCGAATTCGTCAGGAGATTGTTTTGGGGATTGGCGGGACCAGAGCTTTGCGGGCTATGGGAATATCTCCATCGGCATATCATATGAACGAAGGACATGCCGCCTTTTTAGGAATGGAACGAATTCGTCAACTGATGATCGATCATCAAGTGGACTTTTATCCAGCGCTTCAAGTAACCAACGCATCTAATTTGTTTACGACACATACTCCAGTCGCGGCTGGCAACGACGCTTTTCAACCAGATTTGATGTATCAATATTTTAACAGCTACGCGCAAGAGTTGAAGATCGGGTTTGATGACTTCTTAAAATACGGAAGGACATGGAATCATCAGCCGAACGATCCTTTTAGCATGACGATTTTGGCGTTAAGAATGTCGCGTTCAGCGAATGGAGTGAGTGCTCTTCATGGAGAAGTATCTCGAAAAATGTGGACGAGCGTATGGCCCAACGCGCCTGTGCATGAAGTGCCTATTTCAAGTGTGACCAATGGGATTCATCTTCACACCTGGTTAGCTCTGGAGATGCGAAATCTTTATGATAAATATTTTGGCGCAGGATGGCAGGATCGTATGAGTGATCCTGATCTATGGCGAAGAGTCAGTGATATTCCGGATGAAGAGCTATGGAATGCTCATATGCTTTTAAAGAGACGGATGGTTGAATTTATTCGAAGGAGGTTGCGTGAATACCGAGAAAGAATGGGCGAATCTCCTGACCGAATTAGGGCCGCGTCGAACGTGCTTAATCCGGAAGTGTTAACCATTGGGTTTGCTCGGCGCTTTGCAACTTATAAGCGTGCCCTCCTTATTTTTAAAGATTTGGATCGATTAAAATCGATCATCAAAAAGGCGGATCGCCCGCTTCAAATCGTTTTTGCTGGCAAAGCGCATCCTCGCGACGAAGGAGGTAAACGTTTAATTCAACAAGTTTATCGTTATACGGATGATCCAGATTTTGATGGAAAAATTGTTTTTGTTGAAGATTACGATGCCAATGTATCTCGCTATTTGGTTCAGGGCGTAGATATCTGGTTGAATAACCCTCTCCGTCCTTTTGAGGCCAGCGGAACGAGCGGCCAAAAAGTTCCTCCCAACGGGGGAGTTAACTTGAGTGTTTTAGATGGTTGGTGGTGTGAAGGACATAATGGAAAAAATGGATGGGCGATTGGCCCTGAAATCAAGGAGGGCTCACAGGAACTTCAGGATGCGG
>CAYVFJ010000189.1:0-6317 GCA_964450905.1 uncultured Verrucomicrobiota bacterium | reverse complement strand
AGGCCTCGAACATCCCTCTCCTTGGCATCGGTAAAAACACCCACATTGAACGTGCTATTATTGATAAAAATGCGAGAGTAGGTGATCATTGCGTTGTTTCCCCTGTGGGCAAACCAGAAACAGTGGATCATCCTTTGTATTATATCCGTGATGGAATTATCATCATTCCTAAGAACGGATGTATTCCTCACGGAACCATTATTTAGGGCTCTTCCATCGACAAAAGAGTTTGTGTTCAATCTGGAGAACGTCCAGAACTTTTCCGACGGTATGATCAATCAAATCAGCTACCGTTTTGGGTTGATGATAAAAAGCTGGAACGGGCGGCAGAATCACTCCTCCCATTTCAGTGACAGCCACCATGTTGCGGAGATGTCCCAAATGAAGCGGAGTTTCGCGGGGCACAAGAATGAGTCGTCGTCGTTCCTTTAAGGTCACGTCTGCCGCGCGCGTGAGAAGATCACCTCCGGTTGAATGAGCAATATGCCCCAAAGTTTTCATACTACAAGGGATGACCACCATTCCGTCGGTAAGAAATGATCCCGAAGAAATGGAAGCGGCCAGGTCTGATGGAGAATAAACGTGATCAGCCAGTTTTTCTATTTTAGCGCGATTCCAGATGGGTGACTCCAGTCGAACTGTGATTTCTGCAGACTCGCTTAAAACCAAATATGTTTCCACCTCTGAAGTTTGAGATAACACCTCGAGCAACCGAATCCCATAAATCGGAGCGCTCGACCCTGAAATGCCCACCACGATACGTCTTGTCATAAGCTGAACAGATTGAACCCTCTTCTCCTATTCATGGCAAGAAATCCATAAAAATTAATACGATGCTGTCCTCAACGGATATTGTTTTTCGATCGTAAACCAACGTTGAACAAGTTCTGCTCGCATTTCGTTGAGGCGATTGCGGTATTCTGGTTGAGTAGCCACATTTTGTAATTCAAACGGATCTTGATGATAATCAAAAAGAAGCTCTTCGCCTGTGCTAGAAGCGCAATACTTAAATTCATGTGTTCGCACAGTTTTCCAGGCTCGATGATAAGGATCCTGACTCATTTCTGCTTTCCAGATTTCATGAGGAAGAGGGCGATATTCAATAAAAACCGATTTTCTTTCTTGATACGGTTTTCCTTCTAAAAGCGGGCGCAATGATTTTCCCTGCAAAAAGGGAGGGATTTGGATTCCACAAAAATCAACGATGGTTGGAACAATATCTACAGCTTCAACCAGTTGCGGTTTCTTTTGTGCATGAGCCACTCTTCCTGGAAAAGAAAGGATTAGAGGAATGTGTGTGCAACTATCTAATCCAGGAGGGCCTTTGGTTGTCATTCCGTGATCACCGAGATGTTCGCCATGATCTGAAGTAAGAATTATAAGAGTGTTATCTCGAAGGCCAGTTTCTTCTAAAGTCTTCAAGATTTTTCCAATGCAATCATCCACATGAGTGACCAATGCGTAGTAAGCCGCTTTGATTTCACGCCATCTTTCATCAGACAAGTTCATGGGATTTTCTCCTTCATTTCTCATGGGCAGAGGCATTTGGGAAGGGTCGTACATTTCCAAAAATCTTTTGGGAGGGTTGATCGGAGAATGAGGCGCGTAAAAGCCTGCGATGACAAAAAATGGATTGTTTTGGTGTTGACGACGAATATATTCGCAGGTTTCGTCGGCAACAAAAGCGCTTGAGGTAAGATGTTCGGGGCCTTCAAAGATATAAGGTTGATGTGGTTTTCTTGGATGTTTCACAACCGGTTTTCCAGGCCATTCAGGGACTGTGGAGCACCGGCAATTTTCGACTTGAGATGGATCATGTTCAGTTACCCACTTGATATAGGCATCGTCATAACAACCGGGCTCGTCTGATAAAACCAAATGATCAAAACCATAACTTGGATGAAGATCCCGATGATCGCGGTTATAATGTTCTTTAAAGTGAAGCTTGCCAATGTTTGCTGTGTGATATCCGTAGGATTTAAGAATGGTTGGGATCACAGGAATATCTTCCGACATATTAATTCCATTTGTGGTGCAACCAATCGTGGACGGATATTGTCCACTCAACATACTTTGACGACTAGGCATACAGATAGGGGCATTACAAAAGGCATTTTCAAATAAAACGCCGCCTTGAGCTAATTGATCCATGTAAGGGGTCATCACATGCCGATTGCCTGAGCAACGGATCGTATCCCATCGTTGTTGATCGGTATAAAGAAGAACAATGTTAGGTCTTTTCATGTGGGCGTTCAGTAAAATTTTCGTCCTTGGTTAAGGTAACCATGCTAAATCTTGTCGGCATGGAGGGAAAGAAAAAAATAGAATACATCCTAGGCATACGGCCCATCCAAATAATGCTCCATCTCTTGACGAAATCTTGTTCGACTAAAACGTTTTGCCTGAATTCGAAGCTTTTGTTCGTCCCAGGTTTTAGTTTCAAAAATTCGCAAGGCTTCCATTAAACTTTCCACACAAGGTTCCCGAAAAAAAAGGCCCGTTTCATTTTCTTGAATGGTTTCCAGAGCGCCACCCACTCCATAAGCAATCACAGGACAACCACATGCCTGCGCCTCCAGCGGAACAATCCCAAAATCTTCTTCACCAGGAAAAATCAAGGCGCGAGCTTGACGATAGAGATCTCTGATTTCTTCGTCCGATTTCCAACCTAAAAATTCGATATTGGGAGATGCTGTTTTTTTGAGAGAATCGATCATCGTTCCTTTGCCAACAATTTTGAGTGGACGATTTCCATGACGAAACGTTTCCACTGCCAAATCGACACGTTTGTATGGTTCCAAAGCTCCTACCATCAGATAAAAATCTTTTTTACCATTGGTTATAGCTGTGTTTGTTGAGCGCGGTTCATTACAAGACTGATAGAAATCGGTATCCACAGGAGGATAAATGGTGATGGCATTTCTTTTGTAAAAACATCGAATTCGGTTTGAAACATGATCCGAAATTCCTATGAACTCGTCGACATGTTGATTTGATTTTAAATCCCAATTTTGTAGGGGTCGACGGATAAGCTTAAGAGCTGTCTGTTTCCAGTTTCCGGTGTAATAGTTTTCAGTTTGACACCAAAGATAACGCATGGGGGTAAAACAATAGCATACTTTTCTTGTGGCATGAGGGAATTGAACCCCTTTGGACACACAATGAGAGGAACTTAAAACTAGATCGTAAACTTCGTTGTTGGTCTTCCATAAATCGACAATCCATGGAAAGAGAGGAAGATAATACCGATAATTCTTAGCGGCAAAAGGCAGTTTTTGAAGAGCCGACGTCCGAATTTCCATTTGTTCAATCACTGGCGACACACTTCCTTTTACATGAAGCAAGGTATAGAGATGAGCTTGAGGAAACATTTCACAAAAAACTTCAAGACACTTTTCACCCCCACGCATTCCAGTCAGCCAATCATGAACCAGAGCAACTTTCATAGTTTATAAATTACAAGTCAGAAGTGATCAGTAGCAAGTGACAAGAGCGCGCAGCAATTCTTTTATCTGACTTGTTGCTTGTCAGGTGTCACTTTTTACTGCAATTAATTCAGCATCTATGCATGAGTTTTTTTATCGAAAGGGACGGTTATTTTGTGAAGGGATGAGCGTGGAAGATCTTGCTGGAAAATATGGCACGCCTCTTTATGTCTATTCACATAAAACTATCGAAAGTCATTTTACACGTTTGGATCGAGCTCTTGCATCGTTGGATCATATGATCTGTTATGCGATGAAGGCTAATTCTAATTTATCGGTTCTTTCGATTTTAGCTCGTCTTCGTGCAGGATTTGATATTGTCAGTGTGGGCGAACTTTATCGTGTGATTCGCGCGGGAGGTGATGTTGGCCGTTGTATTTTTGCGGGTGTCGGAAAAACGGAAGAAGAAATTCGTTACGGCCTGCAAACTGGGATTTATTGTTTTAATGTGGAAAGCGAAGCGGAACTATTTCGGATCCATCGAGTGGCATCTTCCCTTGGAAAAAGAGCGCCGGTTTCTTTTCGTGTGAACCCCAATATTGAAGCTCATACACATTCGAAAATTACAACAGGCACCTATGAAAATAAATTTGGCATTGCTTACGAACAGATTGAGGCCGTCTATGAAAAGGCATCTCGATTGCCTTACATCCAATTACGCGGTGTTCAGATGCATATTGGCTCTCAAATTACCACCGTGGTTCCTTTCGCAAAAGCCATACGTAAGATGCTGCCTTTAGTTCGGAATTTACGAGATCAATATCGACTCGAGTTTTTTTCAATTGGCGGTGGGATAGGAATTGTTTACCGTCCAGCACTTGAAAGTGGCGCTCAAAATTGGTGGCGTTCTTCTCCATCCACCCAGGGACCGCAGATCGGTAAATCTGCTTTACCTTTGACCATTGATCTTTATGCGCGCACATTGATTCCTTTATTGAAACCTTTAGGGATGAATATTCTTCTGGAACCAGGACGTTTCGTTGTGGGAAATGCTGGCATTCTTGTCACGCGCGTTCAATATCTCAAACGCACTGGCCGCAAAAATTTTATCGTCGTTGACGCTGCTATGAATGACTTCATTCGTCCAGCATTCTACGATTCCTATCATCAAATTGTTCCGGTTTCTAAAAAATTAAAACCTTCGTCCTCACGAATTTCAGATTTAAAATACGATATTGTGGGGCCTATTTGTGAATCAGGAGATTTTTTTGCCAAAGATCGTTTCATGGAACCTGTCCAAGAAGGCGATTTATTAGCTTTGATGAGCGCGGGCGCCTATGGATTTGTGATGGCTTCCAATTATAATACAAGACCTCGGCCCGCAGAAATTCTGGTCTCTGGAAAAATAGCTAAAATCGCGCGCCGTCGAGAAACTTTAGAGGATCTTATTCGTGGTGAATAAACTATTCACTCAGAATTTTTTGACGATATTCCAGATAATTTTCTAAATCAATTTTTGGAACATATTGTTGGGTCAATTGCTGAATAGCGGCTTCTGCTTCGTCCATGCTGTGAACACGTAAAAGCGCTTGAAGTCGTTTTCCAGCATTCGGTTTTTGTCCAGCCAGCCAGCGCGCAAAAAGGTAGCCTTCCGAATAAAATTCTCTCACTCTCATAAAAGAAGGATAAGTTTTTGATCCAAGCCAATCCCATGGGCCAATCGGATTTGCAATTCGACGGAGGGGTGTGATTCGAAGTTGATGTTGTTCTTCGTTATTAAGAGCCGCAAAATGTTCAGCTAACCCTTCGTTTAGAAAAAGATTGGGAGTGATCTCAGAACCCACAGGCGCATTTTGATTGAGCATATCCCAATTGAAGATATGGACCAATTCATGCGCGAAAGTCGTCTGGTTTGGGTCGTCTCCAGATGTCATGTAGAAAGCGAGCCGTTGTAATTTAGTGTCAGCTCTGAGTTCTTCTTCCAGTTCAAGGCCGGCTTCTGTTTCGATATATTTTTTAAAAGTGAGTCGATCAGATATGGCATGACCTGCAATTGAAGAACTCATTTGTTCATATTTCAAGTAGGTAGGTCGATCTGGATAAACCACCATGTGAGCAGGGTATTGACTAGAAAAATGGTAGTCTGTAAAAAGCTGGCGATATTGAGAATAAACCTGATCCGCTTCGTTCATGTATCTATGAGCATTTTGGATATTTGTGGCATAGATATGATAAAATGCGTTGGCGCTTGATATCCGCGCGGGAAAGATACGATTTCGTTCCAGGAGAAGATTGAGTTTGCTCTGAGTTTTTTGAATGGAAGGATTTTTTGCGTCAGCGGAAAGGGAAGATTTCTGGATGGCATTTAACTCTTCCTGAATCTGTTGAATTTCGATTTCAAGGAGATCCATGTTGGATGCGGCCAAAATAGATCGCGCAAAACCTAACAAAAACAAAAAAGAAAAGAATTTCATCCCGGATAGCTTAATTGAATTAACCTAAATAGCCAGCGTTTTATAGTTTATAGGAAAAAATTCTAAAAAAGAAAAATTAGCTCGCTCTCTTCAGTTAAGATAAGTATCTTAAATCTTCTTTTAAAAATGAGTTTTCCAAAGAATTTTGTATGGGGCGCCGCAGCCGCGGCGTATCAAATTGAAGGCGCTGTCCATGAAGATGGAAGAGGTTTATCGGTATGGGACATGCTTTGTCGTCGGCCGAACAAGGTTTTTGAAGCAAATTCAGGTGATATCGCTTGTGATCATTATCATCGTTATCAAGAAGATATCGCGCTGATGAAGGAAATTGGGTTACATGCCTATCGTCTTTCGATCTCCTGGTCCAGAGTGATTCCTGCGGGAACGGGAGCAATCAATCCTAAAGGGATTGAGTTTT
>CAYVFJ010000188.1:0-2808 GCA_964450905.1 uncultured Verrucomicrobiota bacterium | reverse complement strand
CGCGTCGAACACCGCTGATCGAATTCATATTTTTAATTTCGATCTTCGTTCCGAATTCTTTTTGACCCTGAGGTCGCACCGAAATGTTACAATCACAGCGGAGTTGACCTTTTTCCATATCGGCATCGCTTACATTGCCATACAATAAAATGTTTCGCAAAGTGCTTAGAAAAGCAAAAGCTTCTTCAGGATTATCTATCTCTGGTTGAGTGACAATTTCCATGAGAGGCGTTCCTGCGCGATTAAAATCCACGCCGGTTGAATCTTCAAAATGAAAAGATTTTCCGACATCTTCTTCAAGATGAATCCGCACAAGGTCAACATGCTTGGTCGATGTGATTTCCTTTTGAACATCTTTAGGATAACATTCTTTGACAAGATCCATTCCTCCGTTGAGACACAAGGGCATGTCGTATTGTGAAATCTGATAATTTTTCGGCATATCCGCGTAGAAATAATTTTTGCGATCAAATTTACAATGGGACGGAATCTGACACCCAAGCATGAGTCCGGTGAGAGCGGTCATCCGGATGGCTTGTTCATTAGGCGACGGCATCACTCCCGGTAATCCGAGGCAAATAGGGCAGGTATGCGAATTAGGCGATCCTCCATAAAGATTGACACAACCACAAAACATTTTTGTTTTTGTTTTGAGTTGAACATGGACTTCCAGTCCGATGGTGGTTTCGTAGATCATCAATGAGTGAGAAGTTAGAAATAAGGATGGAGAGTTTTAGAGTTTTAAATTTTTAGTTAGAGGAACAAATACCTCGGATATCTCTGGTGATCCTTCTTTCATTTTAAATGGATGGTTTTTCTTGGTGCCATGAAGTGGTTTGTTCATAGGCGTGAGCGACTTGCAGAATGATTTCTTCACCAAGAGATGGGCCTAAAATTTGAAGACCCACCGGCAGTTTTTTTTCTTTTTGGATGAACCCACAAGGAATGGAGATACCGCAAATGCCCGCAAGATTGGCGGCAATCGTAAAAATATCCGCGAGATACATTTGAAGAGGGTCGACTGTTTTTTCGCCAAATTTAAAAGCAGGGGTGGGGGAGGTGGGTGTGAGAATGGCATCGCATTTTTGGAAGGCTTGTTCAAAGTCACGACGAATCAGGGTACGAACTTTTTGAGCGCGCAAGTAATAGGCATCATGATAACCAGAACTTAAAACGTAGGTGCCAAGAATGATTCGACGTTTGACTTCGGCGCCAAATCCTTCTGCGCGCGTGCGGCTGTACATATCCAGAAGATCCACTGGATCTTGGGTGCGATAACCGTAACGCACTCCATCAAACCTGGCGAGATTCGCGCTGGCCTCAGCCGTGGCAATCACGTAATAAGTGGCAACGGCATAAGGAGTGTGAGGAAGGGTTATTTCAACTATTTCCGCGCCGAGTTTTTCAAATTCAGACACCGCTTTTCGGATTGCTTTTTCAACTTCAGGATCCATTCCATCAACGAAATATTCTTTGGGTAACCCAAGTTTAAGACCTTTCACTTTGCCATTCAAAGATTGAACGTAATCTGGAACCGGATCGGGTAGGGAAGTAGAATCAAAAGGATCTTTTCCAGCAAGAATTTGCAGGAGAAGAGCAGAATCATAAACCGTTTTTGTCAAAGGCCGCACTTGATCCAAAGAAGAAGCAAAAGCAACCACACCAAAACGACTCACTCGTCCGTAGGTAGGTTTGAGTCCCACACAACCACATAAAGCTGCAGGTTGACGAATCGATCCTCCTGTATCCGTTCCAAGAGCCGCAAAACATTCGTCCGCCACGACGGCTGCCGCAGAACCGCCGCTGGATCCCCCAGGGATACGCTCCAAATCCCACGGATTTTTTGTCCGTTGATAGGCTGAATTTTCAGTGGAGGATCCCATGGCAAATTCATCCATATTGGTTCGTCCAAATAAAATCGCGCCAGCTTCTCTGAGCCGGTTGACGACCGTGGCGTCGTAGGTTGCTCGATAACCTTTTAAAATTTTTGAAGCACAAGTGCAGGATTGTCCTTTCACACTGAAAATATCTTTTAATGCAATAGGAACGCCATGCAGTTTTCCTTTGGAAATCGTGGCATCACATTGCTGAGCTTGCTGAAGGATATCTTCGGCGTTGACTTCTAAAAAAGCGCCGATGGATGGCTCTATCTTTTCAATACGCGAAAGCAGGGATTTTGTCAGTTCTGCGCTAGAAATTTTTTTCTGACGGATTGCTTCAGCCGCTTCATAAAGACTCAGATGATGTAAGTTCATATAAAACTAAAAAGAGGAGTCAGAATTCTAGCTTCTGAGTAGTTGCGCTCATTCAACCACCTTTGGAACCTTAAAAAGACCATGGACCCTTTGGGGAGCATTTTGAAGGTTTTTTTCTAAGTCATGCGAGGAATGTAATTCATCTGGACGAAAGACATTGACGCGAGATACAGCATGAGCGGTGGGTTCAATTCCATCCACGTGGAGTGTCGAAAGCTGTTGAACATAAGAGAGCATCTGTCCTAATTGCGATTGAAACTTGGTTGTTTCTTCTGGTGACAATTGAAGCCGCGCCAATTGCGCGACATCAGCGACATGGATGAGATCTTGTTTCATAGTAAATGAGGAGATTAGATTAACAAACAAAAAGTGAAAGTCGAAAACATTCCGCAATTTTTCGAGCGATTTGTTTTTGTAACTACTCAGCCTCAAATTTTTATCCGCAGATTACGCAGATTACGCAGATTTTTTATCTCACACAGAGAGAGAAAAATAAGTTTTTAGTTTTCCCCACTAAAGGGGGACAGGTTAGTTCTTAATTTTTAGTTTCCTC
>CAYVFJ010000187.1:0-2896 GCA_964450905.1 uncultured Verrucomicrobiota bacterium | reverse complement strand
CGTGCTGCTTCTGAAATAAATCAATCAGGCCGGCGATATGCTTCTGGGCATCCAAAACACAGTGCGCATCTTGAATCAAAACGATGGTTGGTTTTCCGGCTTCGCCCTTGAATATTTCCTGAACGGAAGCGAGCTCGGAAGGAATGGTGAGCGTTGAAATATCCGGAACGACGGCATGCGAAGGAATTTCCTGGAAAGGTAAGGCGGGGGTCGACCACGAAACGGAAGTAACCGCAAACACAATAAGCGTGCAAAACGATAATAACCTTAAGATTGTGCCGGCCCTTTTAATGTGCACGAACGTTTAGACCTCCTCTTCTTTTAGAAGTAATACGAATAGAAAATAAAAAGCTTCCCTCTCCTTAAGTATTAAAGGTAAGTTGACTTATTTAAGTTATTGATTAAGTACGTATAAAGATTAGCATGTAAGGGAATCCATTACAAGGCATACGGACATATGGTAAGTTTAGGTAATTGAATGAGTTACGATATTAGATAAAATATTCTAGGAAACTAGCTTTAGACGAGGATTAGGACGATATTTTCTTCCTACCTTGGCGCAAGGAATGCCGTTCACCTTAACAATGTCTGCGGTGAAATCGATATGTTTGCGCAGAAGCGCAGAACCGATTCCTACCATATCAAAAGGAACGCGGCGGCGGCGAAAATCGAGAATTCGATTTTTATTGAAACCGCCGCTTACCACAATTTTCACCCGCCGGAATCCTTCCCGGTCAAGAGCGCTGCGAACATTTCTAACGAGCTCGGGACAAACACCGCGCGATTCGGCGTCTCGCGAATCTGCGCCCTGTCCGCGAACGGATTTGTCGCGCAAGTCGCCCGAGGTATCCAACCTGACCGCGCCAAGCCGTTTGCCGAGCGACCGCGCCACTTCGAGCGACGTGCGCACGCAATCGTTTTCGAAATCAACCAGAGCGATGCAGGATATATTTTTAGGAATATGTTTTAAGCTCTAAAAAAGATCGATTGTACGTTCTTCTTTTGATACACTCTGAATTAAGAAGGATTTTTATCTCATGAAAAAATACATGGCTGTTATTGAAAAATGTCCGGACACGGGACTCTATGTGGGATACATTCCAGGATTTCCTGGAGCCCATTCACAAGGCAGAACCCTAGACCAACTCAACAAACATTTGAAAGAAGTTTTAGAAATGCTTCTCGAAAAAGGCTCCCCGAGTTTACAATCCGACTTTGTCGGAACACAATTGCTTGAAGTTTAATTCATGCCCAAAATTCCCATTCTAAAACCACGAGAAATCGTAAAAATTCTTGGTCGAATGGGTTTCTACGAAATCCGTCAAAAAGGTTCTCACAAGCAGTTCAAACATCCGGACGGACGTATGACAACTGTCCCTTTTCATAAAGGGCACGATATTTCTCCCATAATGACACGGGTCATCGCCTCTGAAATTGGAGTGACCATAGAAAAATTTATCACCTACTGTTGATACATCATTGCTAAAGAAAATTATTTTTAAAGGGCACTTATGACAGACGCCATCTTCAAAACTCCTGTGGATCACCGTTATTTTGAAATGGATCTTTTACGTTTCATTACTTGTGGCAGTGTGGATGATGGGAAGAGCACTCTGATCGGAAGACTTTTCTACGATTCCAAATCCATATTTGAAGATCAGTGGGACGCGATTGAAAAACACAGTAAAAAATCCGGTGACGAACATGTGAATCTAGCGCTTTTGACCGATGGACTCCGGGCAGAGCGGGAACAAGGCATCACGATTGACGTGGCCTACCGTTATTTTGCCACACCCAAAAGAAAATTCATCATTGCGGACACTCCGGGGCATGTCCAGTACACACGAAACATGGTCACGGGAGCCTCCACGGCTGATTTGGCCATTCTTCTCGTGGACGCCAGAAAAGGAATTTTGGAACAGACCCGGAGACATGCATGCATTGCTTCTCTTCTGCAAATCAAGCACCTGATTTTGTGCGTGAACAAAATGGATCTCGTGGATTATCGTCAGGACTTGTTTGAAAAAATCGTGAACGATTTTGAAGACTTTGCCTCTAAGCTTTCTATTCCAGACATTGGGTACATTCCTGTCAATGCTCTGGGTGGAGACAATGTGGTGGAAAAAACAAAAAACATGCCTTGGTATCAAGGAGGAAGTCTTTTGTACACCTTGGAACATATTCACATTTCGAGCGACGCTAATCACAATGACGCCCGTTTTCCAGTGCAATGGGTGATCCGTCCTCAATCTAAGGATCATCCCGATTTCCGAGGTTACGCGGGGCGCATTGAGTCGGGAGTCTATCGTCCAGGAGATAAAATTGTTCATCTGCCTTCCGGATCCACAAGCGCCATTGCTTCCATTGAAATGATGGGCACCCCCATTGAAGTCGCTTTCCCCCCAATGTCAGTCACGATTGTTTTGAAAGACAACCTCGATATCAGCCGAGGGGACATGCTGGTAAAGGAAGAGAACCCTCCCACTGTGGGACAAGACCTCGATTTGATGGTCTGCTGGCTCCATGAAAACCCATTGAAACCCGGCGGGAAATACATTCTGAAACACAGCACAAAAGAAACGCGTTGCCTGATCAAAGAGGTGAAACACAAGCTAGACATTCAAACCCTGAATCCCGTTGCGAACGATAAAAACATCCGTTTGAATGACATCGGGCACATTCAGCTCCGCACTACCCATCCCCTATTTTTCGATCCTTATTCACGCAATCGTAAAACCGGAAGCGTCATTTTAATTGACGAATTTAGTTTCGATACCGTGGGCGCGGGAATGATCCTGTAGAGAAGAACAAGGGAGTGGAGAGCGAGGGAGCTGGACATGGGGAAACTTTGACTGGGGAATATTCCTGTTCCCCAAATAGCCTGTCACGGCAGTGA